>JBCCTE010000170.1:0-6595 GCA_039198915.1 Cyanobacteria bacterium P01_D01_bin.73
ATGCCGTAGCAGACCCCTAGAACCGGGATTCCCAACTTCCAAATGTTGGGATCACAAACCGGCGCATGAGCGTCGTAGACCGAGCTAGGGCCACCGGACAAAATAATGCCCTTGGGTGACAGTTGGGCAAGCTGTTCCGCTGTGGTGCGATAGGACAGCACCTCTGAATACACTTCGGTTTCGCGGATGCGGCGAGCAATTAGCTCGGAGTATTGAGACCCAAAATCCAAAATCGCAATAAACTGGCGATTGATTTCAGGCACCGCGGGGGCGGAGGAACTGGAGGAGACTGCGGGAGCTTGGGGTGTGATGGTCACGGGCTGCTAGTGAAAGACTAGAGGGGACAGGCTAGAAACACCATTTTTAAAACAGCTTCCAAAAGATTTTGAGCCTAATGTGCTGGTTTTTAGAATGCTGGCTTTAAAAATGATTTGGGAAAAGTTGGTTTGAAAAAACTTTGCTTTGCAAGGCACCTAAAAATGCCTCTTGGGAAATTGGAATTTTGGGGGTGAATAGCTCTTCAGCAATAAGTCGCCAACCAATTCACTAACGTTGCTCGAAGTCAGCATTGCTTGAGCGTGGTGGTGGCGGAGAAATCAGGGCTGGGCAGGAGTTTCGGCTGACGGCTGTTGAGCGGTGTACGGCTTGTCTCGCCTGCGCCTCAGATTTGAGCTTGCTTGCTTGCGTCGTTTGGGGCGCGCTTAGCCAGCAGTGATCGCCAGACTAAACATTACAGAAAAATTTGATGGGGTTCTTTTTAAGTTCCGCCATCTTACAACAGGATCTGAGAATCTGGAACGACATAACGATGCCAGGGGGAAAGGAAATAGATGGCAATGTTTCTACGGGCTATTTTTACAAGTCCCCAGTCCCGTGAATTTACGTCACGATCCCATCATCCGCTAGATTTAGCCGCCGATTTGAGACATGGTTCGACCATAACGTCCGGTGGTGCCTGCGTCCCGTTCTTTAAAGTTAATTTCAGGCTTTTGGGTAATTAAATCCTGCACCTGCGATCGCATCACCGCCAAATCCACCCCATCCCGCAGCTGCGTTTTCAAATCAAGCTGACTGGATTCGTTCAGCAGACAGGGGCGCAGCCAACCATCGGCGGAGAGGCGCATCCGGTTGCAGCGATCGCAAAAACACTCGGACATTTGGCTAATAAAACCCACGGTGCCCAGCGCCCCAGGAATTTGGAACACATCGGCGGGACCATTGCCGGCGACCTGCCCCTCCGTCAGTCCCCAGCGATCGCGAATCCGCTGCCGTAAAGTTTCCGACGCCACCCAGCCGCGATCGCCAAATAGCGCGTCATTACCGATGGGCATAAATTCAATAAATCGCACGTGCCAGCGCCGTTCCAAAGTCAGCGCCGCCAACGCCTCCACCTCGTGATCGTTCACTCCCGGCAGCACCACCACATTGAGCTTCAGCGGGTCGAACCCCACCCGATAAGCCTCCTGGATGCCGTCCCACACGTCCTGCCACCGTGATCGCCCCTTAGAGCCCACCAGTGCGTCGAACACCTCTGGCTCCAGGGAATCTAGGCTGATATTGATACGGTTCAGCCCTGCGTTGTAAAGGGGCTCCGCCAGCCGTGCCAGCAAAAATCCGTTGGTGGTCAGGGAAATATCTTCCGTTTCTGGGAACTGTGCGATCGCCTCCACCAAATCCACCAGCCCCCGACGCAGCAAAGGCTCGCCCCCCGTCAGTCGAAATCGCGTTAGCCCCAGTGGAATAAACACCTCCTTCAGCAGCGTCAGCAGCTCATCGTTGCTTAGCAACATCGTCCGCTGAAGGTATTCCACCGTCTCCCCGTCCGGCATGCAGTACTGACACTGGAAATTGCACCGGTCAATTAGGCTGATGCGCAAATAGTTAATGGTTGGGGTGACCGGCGGCGCGGTGGGGGCAGCGACAGCGGGATTAACCTTTGCTAGGACGGGATTGGGCATGGGATCCAGGATTACTGGTCCTCCTGAGTTTAGCAATGTGGAGGTTGCTTAAGGCGCGGCTTGAATTGCCTCCGGATTCGTCAAAGAATGGTGACAGATAACAACTCCGATAACCTCACCATTTCTCTTCTAGTAGTACATCTTCACCCTTCTACCGTGCCGTGCACTCTTCCCCTGTACATCGGATCACTCAACTGCCAAGCTGGAAAAAACGGCTAAGCCCCGAATGGCGGCAGGCTAAGGCAAAGCTAACGGGCAATCCAGGCGATCGCCTAGAAACCGCCTGGGATGTCGCCGTCGCCCTGGAAATGGGACAAACCCTCGATGCCAACCGAGCAACGGCGGATCAATGGCTACGGCTGCCGGGAATTTCCATCCGCCAAGCCCAGATCCTCAGCGACCTGACCCAAAGCGGCATGCAGTTCAACGCCCTGGAAGATGTTGTGGCGGCATTGGGGATCACGGAGGCGTCATTGGTGATCGCCGCCCCTCTGATTCGCTTCTACTACTACGACCCCAACAGCGTTTCCACCGTCAAACTGGTCAATGTCAACCACGCCGATATCCAGACTCTGCAACAGGTGCCAGAGATGACCGCAGAGATGGCGGCGAAAATTGTGGGTGATCGCGAAAGTCGAGGGAAATATCGCAGCCTGGCAAACCTACAGCGGCGAATAAACTTACCCGGATCGCAGCTCGAAAATTGGATTCATTACCTGCGAGTTTGAAGCCGGCCCAAAAAGCCACGCAATAGTTGCCGAAACTCCCAGCGCCCGGCTTGAGATAAATCTTTGAGCACTTTGACGAAGCACTTGAACATGCTTCCATCCTGACTCTCGCCAGATTTCTACTCCCTCTCCATAGATTGAACTCTTCGGACATTGATAAGGGATATGAATCGTATAACAAACCTCTAACAAATAGTCATCGTTGCCCTCTAAGCGCTGATTCATTCCCACTAGAAATCCCCTTATGCACGCCACTTCAAAGGTCCCGAATGCCTAGCTAGGATTGAGTAAATTCTTTAGAATACTCCTGAGTTTCCTAGACCGGTTGGGCTAGGACGCTTAAGATTAAGGCTGCTCGCTGGAAGCAGGTTTGGCTTAACCGCCAGCCTCGGCAAGGGAACGAGTGTCAACGGCACTTTTGTCAAACAACCCCGTTCCTACGGTCAAAACTGGGATACAGTGATAAGCAATTTCATTAGAATCTCAATAAATCGATACAAATATCGACGAAAACCATTGTCGAACCAGGAGCCATTGGCTTTGGCCTGGCGATTACAAGCTCTGAGGTAAGGGAGTTAACCCGTGGAAGTTGTCAAGGAATACGTTCAGCGTTGGATAGCCAGTGGGCTAGACCCGGATGAGTACATCTGCCATGGTCGGGACGGTAACCGTGTCGACATCGAAGTGGCAGCAACGGGGCAGCGCTATAACGTGTTGACCTTTTGTACCAACGATGTCCTGGGGCTGGTCAATGAGCCGGCGGTACGGCAGGCAGCGATCGATGCAATTCATCAGTACGGTACATCCAACAGTTCCTGTGCGGTGCTGAGTGGGCGTATCGATTTGCATCGACAGCTAGAGGATGAAATTTCTGAATTTAAGCATTTACCCCATACCCAGCTGTTTTTGAATGCTTGGATGGCGATGGAGGCGTTGATGGATGCCTTCTGTCACCTCGCAATTCCGGTGCCTGGTTTCCAGCACACCCGCGAAACGCTGATCATGTCGGATGTGCTGAATCACGGCTGTATCATTTCAGCGCTGGCTCACACCAATACTCGTTCTGGTAAATCTTTCAGCCAAAGTCCCAAGGTTCGGGTTAAGGCGTTCCGCCACTGCAATATGGACGATTTGGCGCGGAAACTGAAGCGCTACGCCAAGCCCGATGACCGGATTATGGTGGTTTCTGATGCGGTGTTCTCGATGGATGGGGACATTTTCCCGCTGCCTGAGGTGATCGATGTTTTGAGTGCTTACCCCGGTTCCGTGCTGGTGATGGATGAAGCCCACGCTAGTGGTGCCCTTGGTCCTTCCGGTGGTGGTATTTATGACCACTACGGCATTACGCCCCAGGACGCGATCGCTAAGGGCGTTGTGCCGTTGATCATGACGACTTTCTCGAAGTTTGCGGCATCGGCGGGGGCAGCTATTAGTTCCCCGGAGCCGGAGCTTAAGCCTTTGCTGCACGTTTCGCCTACTTCCATCGGTACTATTTCATTGCCCGCTCCAGTTACGGCGGCGGCTCTGGAAAGTATTCGCCAGGTGCGCAAGCGTCCGGAGCTGGTAGAAACGCTCCACGAAAATACCCGGTATTTGCGATCGCGCCTATTGGAAGCAGACTTCGAAACTGTTGGTACCACCAACGTGATTCCAGTACTGCTGCCACCGGAGTTAGACCCCAAGAAGTTTGCCCGTCATCTGCTGGACAAGCATGGCATTTGGGTGTCACCCATCTGGTTTATCGCTAAGCCCCGGCTGCGGATTACGGCCAATGCACTGCATACCAAGGCTGATTACGATCGCCTGGTTGACGCAATGATGGAAACCCGCGATGCCATTTATCCGAAGACCCTGACGGCAACGGCTTAGCCTTACTGACTGTTAGCGCTAGTCTGCGCCTTGGTCGGTAGAGTGATCGTAAAGGTGGTACCGCTGCCCAGCTTTGAAGTGCAGGTAATGGTGCCACCATGTTTTTCTGTAATGACCTGATGGGCGATCGCCAACCCCATTCCTGTCCCCTTGCCAGCGGGCTTGGTGGTGTAAAACATTTCAAAGACTTTAGGGACGTTTTCAGCTTCAATCCCCATTCCTGTGTCGGTGACGGTGATTAAGGCCTGTCCGTCTGGCAGAATCTCTGTCCTAATCTTTAAGCGCGGCTGGTGGTTATCGCGCGGAACAGCTTGCCAAACGTCATCAATTGAATCGAGCGCATTGTTCAACAGGTGTAGGATCACCTGATTAAACTGTGACGCGTAGCATTTAACGAGCGGCAGCTCGCCATATTCTTCCACAACCCTGACTGCTGGGCGATCATCGCGATAGCACAGGCGTGATCGCAAAATCGTCACCACGCTTTGAATACTTTCGTTGAGATCAACAACTTTTAGATCTGCCTCATCCAGACGCGTAAAGATGCGCAAGGATAGAACAATTTCACGAATCCGCTCTGCACCGGAGCGCATTGATTGCAGCAGCTTTGGCAAATCCCGCTGCAAGAAATCAACATCAACAGTCCTTGACAGTTCCTGCACCGCGGCACTCTGGAGCGTTTCGCCACTTTCGTAGAGCGCTAACAGCGCCAGCAAATCCTTGAGCTCCTTGCCAACATGGATTAGGTTGCCGTAGATAAAACTCACCGGATTATTAATTTCGTGGGCGACCCCTGCCGCCACCTGCCCCAGTAGCGACATTTTCTCCGTTTGCACTAATTGAGATTGGGTGCGGCGTAGCTCTTCCAGCGTCCGTTGCAGTACTTCAGCCTGTCCTTTAGCTTGCTCTGCACTATTCGCCAGCTCTTGATTGCGAGCCTCAACTCGATCAATCAGGGTGTCCAGCGATCGCGCTAGGATTCCCACCTCCGTCTCCAAGTGCAAATCCCCCACAACAGGGGTAACCCGCTCGTTAAATTCCCCCGTTTTCGCCGCTCGCTCTGCGACCGCCGCTGCGCTAATTAGAGGTTGAGTAATTTGCTCAGTAACAACGATGGCGATCCCGCCTGCCACCAGTGCGGAAATGAATAGGCTCCATAGAATAATTGCCTTTTCTACGCCCTGATTCTCTTCTAAATCCACCTCCGTTTGCTCCAACTTGCTGTAGACCGCAGTCATTAGCGACAGCAAATTCTGAGCGTTCTGATCTAGACGCTTTTCTAAAGTTGTCGCCTGGTCAGCGGTCGATAGTTGCGAGGTCGGGAGGGGAGTCCCCTGCGATTCGCTGGAAACAGAGGAGCGAAAGACATCGGGAAATTGATAGTAGGCGTAGGCTTGTAGGGTTTCCAAGCTCTGATTTGCCTTGGCTAGTAATTCTTCCTCCGGCGTCACCAGCCAAACCGACTCACCTCGCGATAGGTATTGATCCAACTCATCCACCAGTTGGCTGGAATCGGCGATCGCCTGGCGCACGTCCTGTATCAGCAGCCTCCGCTCTTGGGTTTTCTCTTCAGGGAAATTCTTAAGCTGGAGGAGAGCGATGTGGGCATTTTGGAGATTTTGATACAGTCGTCCCAGGATTCTGTCCTGGGTCGCAGCATCGCCCACCGCCATCACGCCTAACCCTTGAACGTGATCTGTGATGATTAATCCCGCAATGGAACCAGAGGCTCCAAGGGCGATCGCCAGCACATATCCAGCGGCGATCTTTTGACCTAAGCGCCAGTTTCTAACTTCTTTGCGGCTTGAGAAAACCCATATCCGTTGCAACTTGCCCAGTAGCTTTTGAGGAAGAGAAAACATAAATGGGCGTCAATAATCAACGGAGAGTAGGATGCATCAAAGACTATCCGAAACTCTAAGTCATTCTGACATCAGAATGAATAAAGATTGATGGATAAAAATCAATCGCGCAGTCCTAGTGGGATTTAAATTGGCAAGCATACCAATTCAAATTTCTACGAGAGATATTAACCCTAAC
>JBCCTE010000171.1:0-6548 GCA_039198915.1 Cyanobacteria bacterium P01_D01_bin.73
CTGGCGAAAGACGCTAGGCTCCTGAGCCAGGTATCCAACCCCCAGCCGCGCTCGATGATGAACCGGCAGCGCCGTAATATCTTGCCCATCCAACAGCACTCGCCCGGTGTCAGGACGCTCCAGCCCCGTCGCCATGTAGAACACTGTTGTCTTGCCTGCGCCGTTGGGCCCTAACAAGCCGACAATTTCACCCTGATCCACCCGCAGGTTGACTCGATTAACTACCGCCCGACCGCCGTAGGATTTCTGAACATTCTCAAGGACAATTTTCAAGGAGTTTACCTAGGGCGCAGCTTCAAGAGGTGGTAGTCACTTCCGCCGGTACGAGACCGGTGGTGCGGTTTGGAGACAATACTAAAAATTTCTAAAATCCTATGAGTATTCGGTCGTCAAATCAAACGATATGTTCCAGTTAGATAACCCACCACTGGCGACTGGCGTTTTGCGCTGCGACGTTTAGCCGTGATACTGACGCGAAATTCCAGGGTAGTGGCCAGTTAATTGCCAAGCGCTAGGTGCAGGATCTGAAGCATTTGGCAGGGGCTGGAATTTCGATTGAAGTGAGCCTTAGTAGGGCGATCGCACCGACCTAGCCATCAAAAAATCCGGCAGTAAATCTGGGTAAACTCGCTGACAAAATCCAATGACCCCGGCGGTGAAAAATCCTTCCACCAGTACCAAAGGCGCATGGGCGATCGCGATGCCAATGGTTGCCGCCTGTTCCACTTCTGGGTTCAAATCCGGCGTAATTCCCAACAGCACTGCGCTGAAAAACAATAGCACCGCCAAACTTGTTCCCATCGCCCCTGCCAGGAAGCCCCCCGCCATCGTGGCTCGCGATCGCCCCAGCCAGCCACCGCCCCACCGCTGACACAGTCGAAACAAAAAGCCGGCTGCGATCGCCGGCCATCCCAAAATCAGTGAATTAATCCCTAAAACTGTCAGACCACCATGGCCCACTAAAACCGCCTGTAGGGTCAGCCCCACCACCACCGACGGAAACGCCAACGGTCCCAAAATTGCCCCCATCAAGCCCACCAAAACCAGATGCACACTGGTGGGGGGGATGGCGATACGAACGCTGGACGCCACGAAAAATGCCGCCGTCAACAGTGCTGCCCGAGCAATATTCTGCTGAAGGCTATGTCGAGAATTACGGGCTAGGTTGTTTTGATCGATATGACGGGCACGGGCAGAACTAAGGGTAGAGCCATCGGCGGCAAGTCCATCTGACAGAACATCTGCCCGTTTCGCTGACTGCACTTTTGCCCGTCGTAAATTCCACCACAGGGTTAGCCCCCCCAGGGCATAGCCCCCGATACACAGCGGTGCGGGCAACAAACCATCGGCTACGTGCATTTGTTTCTCCTTACCACCTGCTACCGGCAGGCTTCTCTTGTTTACGGGTGTTTACGGACGGATACGTATTGCAGAATCGCTGAGGACTAATCGGCAACTTCTACGCCACCGGACTGGGGCGATCGCCGCATCAGGAACCATGCACCGCCCAGACATACCGCCACCCCTAGCCCCAATCCCAGCCACGGGGGTAACCCAGCAGACCCCGAATTTTGAACCGATACCGATCCACCCAGGGCAATCACATCCTTTGATGCCAGCTGAGTTTCCGGTGGCCACTCCATCGTCACCAATGCCCCATGCCCCGCCTGGCGCACCTTGATATCCCAAGCCCCCTGCTGATTCGGCGCAAACTCAAAGTACCCCTCAGCGTCCGTCTGCCCCGTCACCCAAGGTTTATTCGGCTGCTCAGGGCTGTAAATCGACACCTGCGCCGCTGCCATGGGCTCGTTGGAGTCGTACCGGGCGGACACTCGCGTCACCGGCCCCGACGGCCGACTAATCACCTCGTACTGAATGTGGGCACCGTGGGCAGCGGCTGGAGCGGCGATCGCCATGCTTAACCCAGACGCCGCTAAACCCGCTATGGCGATCGCCCCAAGCCCCTTCCCCCGCTGCAACTGCTTACACGGTTGCCAATCTCTAATGGAAGGTAACTTTTCGGCGTTGAACTTATCGATAACTAATCCCATCGTTAAAGCCCCCTAAGCTTCAAGCCTGTCCAAATCTGTCTCGAGTTCAAAAATCAAATTCAGCAATCCGTCAGCAATTCAACTGAGCAGATCACGATTGGATACGCTGCCTGCGCCTACCCACCGCTCTGGACTTCCTGCACTTCGCAGTGCCCCTCTCCCACGTGGGGCATCGAGCTTAGCCCCTTGTCGAGCAACTGCCGCACCTCCGGCGTCCCCCACCCAGTGAACGACGCTGGGTTCATGGCTACCTTGTCTTCCTCCGCCGCATCCTCCGCGAAGGGGCCAAACCCCAGCGCCTTTGCATTAACTTCCGCATCCGCTGCCGAATTGCCATCGCCAAACAAATGGTCCAGATGCAGCGTTAGCTCCACCTCTCCGGCGCTTTCCGATGTGACAATCCCTTTACGCTCATCGCCGACGTAATCGCCGCAGGCAACCTCGAACGCCCCCGGAAACTCCAGATCGAACTCAATCGTGCGATCGCCTTTAGTTGCCTTCCCCTGCAGGGCGATCGCCGCCCCCGATCCATCGCCCCACTGCCACTTCACCTGGTTATAATTTCCAACCGCCACTGTCTGAGCCCCCAGCGATTTCGGTCCGTTCTGGAGCGCCACCGTAACAAACTTGCCCGCCGCCGAATCAGAAGCACCATCAGTCCCCTCCGCCGGCCAAGACGCCTCCAAAATATCGTCACTATTTGCAGTCCGTGGAGGCACGCCAGACGCCGCCACCTTGCCAACCGCAACAACAATTTCCTTAAACTCAATTTGCCAGCCGTCCTTGGAGAGCATCCCCTCCTGGGCGAAGGCTTCACCATTAACCACGACGTCCAACTCCGACGTATCAACGGACGCGCCGCCGCAGCCCACTAGCCCCACCGCCAGTAGCCCTGCGATCGCCCAGGAGTTGCGCTTGCTCAGCCCATGCCTCAATTGCCCTTGCGGCTGCTTTCGTGGTTGCTTCTGCCCGTTACCTTGGGCGCGTTTCTGCCGGTCATATTCAAAGTTAGTATCCATAAACAGTGCAATGGTTTAAAAACCACCTCGCAGGATAAGGAATCGACGGTGTACGCCTAATCAAAGGGCAAGAAGCCGATTAAAAATAGACCACGACCTGACGGCTTGCTAACAATCCATACCGCCCCAGATCAGCTTTAAAGCCGCACCTCAAGGTCGAACTGTCAGCCATCCCTCGGCGGTGCTACTGACAGTAAAAATGACCGGCATTAGGTTGACAATGCCCGTATGGGGCATCCGAACAATTTTTTTTAGTAGGTCAAAATAAAATCAAGTGCAGCTAATGATTATCGTTAAGAACTCTAATTATTCTTATCAATAAATATTCGAGGCTCTATACGCTGTGAGCCCCACAGTTATGCCTGTCCGGTGGGGAGTTTGGGGCTCAACTGCCGGCTCGCTGCCTAGATTCCGCAGCCCAGTACGCTTTACTGTAAAGCCAACACCCAGGGACATAAATTTTCTGAACTTTTCCACTCAAATAGAACACATCAACTTCAATGAAATTTATGCGTCAATTGGCAATTTGAAGGGTCTCTAACTCTGGAGGCGCTATCAGTAGAAAGCCCAGCGGTCAGTAGCAGTAGATATGCCCTAAATCCTTAGCTCTTGACGGAAGGGTTTTACTAAGTTGTGATGATTAACCGCGAGGGTTGGATGTTGTTTGAGTCCGTAGCTTTGCCCTGGGACTAGGGGAAATGCGGGGGTGCCCGACAGGTCAATCCAGACGGCTCCGGCGGCGTGGAGAATTACCCAAACGGCGCTGATGTCCCAGACTTTCGGCGTGGCTTCTAGGGCGCCAACGGTGATTCCAGAGGCGACGGTTAGCAGATTGTAGGTGGCGACTCCGACGGCGCGAATTTTGCAGCTGAAGGGGTGGGGGGCATATTTCATGCTGCGGGAGCACAGGCTGAAGAGGCTGTTGCTGTTGCGCCCGGCAACGCTGACGGTGATGGGTTTGTTGTTGCAGTATGCGCCGACGGGGACTGGAGGGAGACCCGATTGGGCGATCGCCGAGTCACCAGCCCAAAACCCATGGAATAGCTGGTTAATGGGGGGCAAGTATACGCAGCCGAATACGGGATGTCCGCGATAGAGCAAGCCGAGGGAAATACCCCAGACGGGGATACCGCGGGAAAAGTTAGTGGTGCCATCAATGGGGTCGACAATCCAACACCAGTCCGTTTGGGGAAACTGGTGGCTGCCTTCTTCACTCAGAACGCCGTGGTCAGGGAAGCTTTGGGCGATCGCCTTGCGAATCGTTGCATCAGCCCAGGTGTCGCACTCGGTAACCAGGGAACCGTCCTCTTTTTCCGCTGCCTGCCGATACCGACTGTGGGCAACTTTATCAAGGAGTTCTGCTCCAAGAATGCAGCTGATGTCGGTGGCGAAGGCTAGAACTTGGTCCCAAAAGCTGGTCATAGTGAAGGATAGAAGACGCTAAAAGTGAGCGAAAAAGTTGTTAAGGAGAAGTTCGGATGAGCAGCGGGGCAGAATGAGCTGCTGGTGAAAGGAGCAGAGAAAAGTCGGTAGATAGGTTTTGGAGGACGTTTCAGGGCAGGATTTTGGGCGCAGTCTTGGAACACAGTTCCTGGGCAAGACCTTTAGGTAAAGACTAAGGATCGAGCTGTTTGTTTAAAACGCTTATTCAAGGCGCTTATTCAAGGCGCTTATTCAGTGGTGTCTGTCCGTGATTGGAACCCTGACCCGTTTCGAATAAGCCATCCTTGAGGCATTTCCGTTCATTTCAGTCTATTTCTCTGCCTCTAATCTACTTCCAACGGGTTGTCCCTAATCTCTTTCCGCGCTGAAAGATTCAAAATCCGAATTAACGTTATGACGACTGGAGAAGTGCACCGTGATTCGTTTTTTAATGCTTTGTCGCATTCTTTCCTAATTCCTGGGATTGCCGTCAACTCAATCCCGAAGACTTTGTATGGTTAGCTGCACACGCCTTTTGAATTAAACAATACCGTGGGCTGAAACCCTGACTTTTACTGAGTCTCTACCTAATTAATAACAGCCTTTAATGGCGCACTACAAGGGGACTACAAGGCGCATGAGTGGATGTTCTTGAGTAAATGCTTTGCTATCCGGTTAGCAGCTCCCGGAACGCCTAAACGATCGCGACCATTCCGAGCGATCGCCGACCACTGCTGAGGATTTTGTAAGAGCGATCGCACCTTATCGACCCCGTCTTTTGTGTCTTCAGCTAAGAAAATCGAGGGACCTAGTAAGCGGGTTTGAGCCTCGGCAAAGGCGGGCGTAAACTGCGGTCCCTGCCCGGCGAGGGTAATCACCGGTCGCCCAAGACCGACGAGCTGTTCCGTTGCCGTCCCCGCCATCGCTAGCCCCAGGTGGGTATCCAACGCCTGTTGGTAGAACTGTCCGACGGTGATGTTCAGGCTGGCATTGCCCCAGCACCAGCTATATCGCCCGTCGCTTTGATTTTCCTTCGGTTGCCAGCTATTGGGGAGGAGCTGTGCTAGTTGGTCGATTTCAAGACCGGTTGCGATCGCCCCTTCCAGTGCAATCGCACGATGGGGCTGATCGTTAACGATGGCTGTGGCAAGCTCGATCAGCTGCGTCCAATTGTTGTAGGCTTCCGGCGATCGCGACCCCGGTACAATCAATAGTCGCAGCGGTTCTGTCTCGGACGGTGATGTGCTCAGCGCGAAATCTGACTGATCATCGCCATCCAGCGCCGGCAGAAATCCATCCATCATGGGATTGCCCAGGTCGGCGGCGGGGATTGTGAAATTGTTCAGGATTTCGGCGGTGAGGCGATCGCGGGGGAAGACGGCTTGGCATCGGGGACGCCCCATTAACCACCGCTCCCAGGGCAAATAAACCGAGCCGGACCAGCCCTCCATTCGCCGCGATCGCAGAAAATTTCCGTCGCTATCCCGCAAGTAATATTCCGACTTCGCTGTGCCTACAAATCCGTAGGGAGACTGCGATCGCCAGGCAAACAACAGCGGAACGATATCCCCCGCTGCCAACACAAACGGCTGCCCGCCCGCCCGCTGAATATCCTGGGTCCAATGTTTAACGAGCTGCCACTGTCGTAAAGTGACGCCAATCAAGCCGCCCTGCAAGTCTCGCCAAAGCTGCCGGGGATCCATATACAGGAAACCGCCGGAGGGAGGGCGCGATCGCACCGCACTAATGCACGGAATGTCCGCCCGCTCGTAAGCATTGCCCTCACCCACCAGAGGCAGCGCTGAAACGGTTACCGAATAATTCTCCCGCTGAACGACTTGCCGGATCGCCTGCAATATTTGCGCGCCAATGGCGTCCTCTCCGTGACCGTTGCTCAGTCCCAGAATATGCAGATGCGTTGAGTTGTCGTGAACAAGCTCTTCTTTGCCCACAGTAGTTTATGGCTATTTTCTCAGCATTTAGGAAGCGGGCACCGGGAATCGAACCCGGATCAACAGCTTGGAAGGCTGTGGTTTTACCACTAAACTATGCCCGC
>JBCCTE010000172.1:0-6547 GCA_039198915.1 Cyanobacteria bacterium P01_D01_bin.73
CCATTACTGAGGGCACTGCCTCGGCAAACCAACTGGCTTAAGCAAGGTAAAGACGTTGACTAAACCACACAAACGATTGACCTGGAAAGGACTACTTGGAAGTATTCTTTTCAACGTAATCTACAACGTCCTGCACCTTTACCAGCTTCTCTGCTTCTTCGTCGGGAATTTCAATTTCGAACTCTTCCTCTAGTGCCATTACCATCTCTACAACGTCTAGGGAATCGGCACCTAAATCATCCACAAATGAAGCCTCGGGCTTTACCGCGTCTGCCTCTGCACCCAACTGCTCAACAACGGTTTCTTTGATCTTATCGAAAGTAGACATCTTCTCTCCTTCTTGCTTTAGGAATAATGTAGGTGTTCACAGCTTTAAAGATGGGGTTGGCGATAGGGCTTGATTGGGACATTGCCCGAAAAGCATAAGTTATCGGAACCTTGATGCTCGTCGCTGTGGCGATCGCCCCGTTAATCCCGTGGGAGAACGCGCCGCTTATTGTATCCCGTTAGGGGGAATTGCCGTGATCCTTTTCCTGGTGGTTTACCCTACCCCGTCGACCCATCCGCCAAAATCAAGCGCATGAGCTGATGGCATTACTTCTTTGCGATATTCCTTTGCGATCGCCTCACTCATTAACACCAACTCCTTTCCTCCCAACACTCCTACTAATTCATTTCCGCGTCCAGGAGTGGAGTAGCCATTGCACCTTCGGAAAATATCCCTTAAAAAAACTCAAACCTAAACCCCACACCCAACACTCAACAGACACCAGCGAACGCCTACCATAAGGGATCTGAGCTTGTTACGTTGTTTGAACTTTTAATATTCAGTGCCGCCACAGGGAAATGGCTCACGGTAGACTAATGAACAACGCTGCGAAAGCTTTAGCATTTGCTGAACTTAATCAGCCAGCGACACTAGGGGTAGAGACTAGAGCATTTCGTACTTATAGGGAGTTATTCTTCGATGAGTCATTCGGTCAAAATTTACGACACCTGCATCGGCTGCACCCAGTGCGTCCGCGCCTGCCCAACTGACGTACTAGAAATGGTGCCTTGGGAGGGTTGCAAAGCAGGACAAATTGCATCTTCGCCTCGTACCGAAGACTGCGTAGGCTGTAAGCGCTGTGAGACTGCCTGTCCGACCGACTTCCTAAGCATTCGAGTCTATCTGGGGGCGGAAACAACCCGGAGCATGGGATTAGCCTATTAGCGAGCCGCAAGAAATTCACCAATTCGGCTCTGTTACACATCCAGCTTGGCTTTATCGAGAGCGCGTCCTCACCGGGCGCGCTCTTTTGTTTTTTTTGGAGAGGAAACGCTGTAGAGCCCACTAAAGCTCTTCCCTGAGACCATCACTTTCGGGTTGCCGATCAATACTCCTTCGGTAAACACAACACGATCGCCCAAGGAATTATTAGAGCTTGTGTTAAGATTGTTAACATAAAGACACAAAGCCCTTGGTTGGGTAGGAGGTCACATGTTTTTAGTTGCAAGTTTATTGGTTGTTGGTTGGGTTGCGGCATCCGTAATTGGCACCCAGGCTTACTTCCGAGGAGAGCAGCGAAAGCCTATCCATAGCCGTAACTGGCGTTCTGATTCCTTTGCACAATTATCGGAGTCAATCACTGGAACCCCGATTGATTACAGCGATCGCGAGCTTTATTCGGCGATGGACGCCTACGCAAGTGCTCAGTTGCCCCAGTAATTCTGCAACTGTAGCAGCGAAATATAAGCGTTTAGCTTCCTGACAATGAAGCTGACGTTCAACTCATCAAAACTCTTCTCTTTGGGTGTGCCCTTTCTCAGGGTTCACCTTTTTTTGTAACAATTTACGTTGCCTTATGTTGCTTTTATGAGAGTCGGTGAATTCAGATTAGGCGTTCCCAGTTGAGCGATCGCCCAATTTGCTGCCAGCGTAGGCAATGGGAGATGGGGCTCCCGGTGATTTCAATGGGCTGATTGATGGCGGTGTAGGGGGCGACGGTTGCCAGGGCGATCGCCGTTTCGGTGTCACACAGTTCCCAGTCCACCAGATTTTTGGATCCGTCCAGCAGCGGTAATGTGGTGCCGGAAAGGGTGCCGTCGGGCAGGCGGGCGGTGCCGTGGGTGACGGTGATTTCGCGATCATCCCAGGGATAAGTGCCGTCGGAGAGTCCCAACGGAGATAGGGCGTCGCTGACTAGGAATAGACCGCGATCGCTGCCATCAGCCCCACCACTGGATTGCAGCAGTAATTGCAGCATGGTGCGGCAGATGTGTTGACCGTCGGCGATAAACCCGCAGTGGACGCGATCGTCGGTGAGGGCGGCTCCCAGCAATCCGGGTTCACGGTGGTGGAGGCTGGGCATGGCGTTGAAGGCGTGGGTGACCATGCTTGCGCCAGCTTCGAAGGCTTGGGTCGCTTGGTCGGCGGTGGCGAGGGAGTGACCCAGGCTGACGGTGACATTGCGATCGCGCAGGTAGGCAACGGCGTCTCCGGTGGGATCCAGCTCCGGCGCTAGGGTGATGATGGTGACGGCGTCCCAGTCAGCTTCGGCGGTAAGCAGTTTTTTAACGGTATCCAAGCTCAGAGGCTGCAAAAATTGTTCAGGATGGGCACCGCGTTTTTTCGGCGTTAGGAAGGGTCCTTCGAGGTGTAAGCCGAGAATTTGGGCGGTGTTGTCGGGCTGATTTTGCTGATAATCTCGCAGGATTTGCAGCGATCGCCGGAAGTTTTCCACCGATGTGGTGACGATGGTGGGGCAATAGCCATTAACACCCTGGTCCCAAAGCAGTTTTCCAATTTTGTCGAGCTTGTCGCGATCGCCTGGCTGTACTTCTGGGAATGGCAACCCCAATGCGCCATTAATCTGCAAATCCAACCCGCCGAGGGAAACCCAATCGCCGTTTAAATTCACCACCTTTGCATCGCCAGGAATTGCGCCCAGGTCGTGCATGGGAACAATCATTTCCACCACGCCGGACTCGTCAACCATTAGGGCCGATTTGTGGCGATCGCCTAGCAGTTTGGCATGGGTATAAATGCGTTCCATAGGGCGGTCCACTCTAGCGGGGGCTGTTGGGAGTGTACCCCGTTTAGTTGGCTTTGCCGGATTGGGCAAGGTAAAGAAAAGCGGTTTTCGGCAGGGGGGTAAACCATCCAGTGCGAATGCCGCCGGTTTGCATAATTCGACCGATCCAGTTGTTGCAGGTGTTCAGGGCGCTGTAGAGTCCGTTGGCTTCCAGGAAGATGTCGTGCTTGCCGCGATTTGCGCCGGGAATTAGCTGCACGGAACCATCATTTTGGCGGCGTAGGCTGTGTTGAATATGTCTGACGATCTGGTGGTATTGGGCGGGAGTGAGCCTAACGGATCGCATTTCCTGATGCGATCGCACGCCCCGGGCTAGGTGCACCTGCATGCAGCTTTCGGAGGGCCAAAACAGGGCTCGAAGGGCGCTAAGGAACTGGGAATTGTGCCAGGTGGGAAGTTGGGCAAAATATTCGCGATCGCCCCAGCCCAGGACAACCCATTGGGCGGAACTGGTGTCTCCGGCAAATAAATCGGGCGAAAACTCCTGTCGCCAGTCGATGATGTCATTGGCGATCGGCAGGACAATATCAGCGTGAATCAGGCTGGAGGTAAATTTCACCTCAATGCCGTCGGGAGCTGACTGAAAGTCGTTATTGACAGGAATCAGCCCGATCGCCACGATGACGAGGTAGAGAAGAATGGGAGTGAACAGCACTGGTAGGACGCGGGTCAGTAATATGCGGAAGCTGCGGCGGAGCGATCGCCATTGATTTCTAATATCCATGACGTCTTAATTGTCCATTCCGATCCGTGCTTTTTATGACCAGCGTAGACAATTAGCCAACTGTGACTGAGTAAAAGATCCTGTGACAGTCGACTGGGTGGCGATCGCTGTTAGGATGCCAACCGTTCCCCATTGCGATTCTTCGGACGCTTGTGACCCATGAAAACGGCGTATTTTTTGTTGGCGGCTTCGGTGACGTTGGGGGCGATCGGACAGGTCTTGCTGAAGTTGGGGGCGTCGAAGCCGTCATCGTCGATTGTTTCCCAGTTTATGGACCCGGTTGTGATCGGTGGGCTGGGAGTTTATTTTGTGGCGGCAATTTTTTATACGACGGCTTTGAGGCAGTTGCCGCTATCGGTGGCGTTTCCTAGCGTTTCGGCGAGCTATGCGATCGTGGCGCTGCTGGCGTTTTTCATTTGGAAAGAGCCGTTTGGGGCGAAACAAATTGCGGCATTTATTTTGATTTTGGCGGGCGTATATCTATTGAATAAGCCCGATTAGGAAGGAATAGGGGTACATAATTCGACGAGAGTGCCATCGGGGCAGCGCACGTAGGAAACGGTTTGTCCCCAGGGCTTTTGGGTGGGTGGAGAAATTTCGATGGCGCCAGTGGTGATCGCCTGACGATGGGCAGCTTGAACATCGGAGGTGACTAGGGCGATTTCGAATCCCAAAGGCTGAGAAGAACTGTGGGCGGCAACGTAACCTTTTGGAAAATTTGCGTCACCCAGATCGTGGGAAGCAAAAGCCAAGGCGGTCTCGCCGGTGTCCAGCTCTCCATAGGTTTCGGATTCATGGAGAAATTTTTTCGATAGCCCAAATGCCCTTTCAAAGAAGGCGAGTGACTCTGGGACGTTGGGGACGTAGATGATGGTGTAGCCGAGTTTCATAGGTTAGCGCCACGGGCAAAGAGCGCTCCCAATTTAGCCCAAGCCTCAGTCGTGGAAATCCCTACCTGGATGGGGCGATCGCCCCGTCAAGCCCAGCGCTACACTGAGAATTACACGACTGATTGCAAACGTTACGCTTAGGGCTGAGTGCCCTGCTTGCCATGTCTACCCTGCCTTTAACTTCCGAAAACGTTGAAAGCGTCTTGGAAGAATTGCGTCCTTACCTGATGGCCGACGGTGGCAACGTTAGCCTGGTAGAAATCGACGGACCCATCGTTAAACTGCGCCTCGAAGGAGCCTGCGGATCCTGCCCCAGCTCGACCATGACCTTGAAAATGGGTATCGAGCGCCGTCTCAAAGAATTTATCCCCGAAGTCGCCGAAGTAGAACAAGTCGTATAAGCCCAACACCGGGGATTCTTAAGGGGCACTGTCCCTTAAGCGGGGTTTCAGGGGCAGCGCCCCTGAGCCCTAGATTGCGGCTGCCAACACGAACTACTCAGGACGCCAGCAGGGAACCGGAGTATCCGGCGGCATCCCCTCCCAACACTTAAACTCCGTAAACCCAACCTCTCCCAACCCAAACTGGCGGACCTGATACTCATTCATCGCGAACGTCACCAAGCCCACCGTCTCGCAGTTGTCCACCAAATCCCAGGCGTACTTACTCAAACGCTCGGTGTGTTCCAACAGCTCTAGCGCCGACGATTGGTATGCAACATCCCCCTCATAAGCCTCATTTTCCCCCTCTAGGGAGAGATAAAGATTATGGGGGCGCATATTGTAGGTGGCGGCGTAATAGGGATGATTGTCGGGAATCGCGTCAACGGAGGCGTAGCGAATCGCAGTCTTGTGGTTGACCTGGGTGGCATTCCGAGTTTGGGCGATCGCGCGGTGGCATTGTCGGCTTAAATCCTCGGGAAAATCACTGCGAAACTCATCGGCGGTGGCGGGTGGCATCGGGAGTGCCAGGGTTAAGAGGGAGGCGATCGCCCCTGCTCGATACACCAGATTTCGATAAGTCCGACTCAACATCCTGTTCTCCATCGCATTTTTTCCGCCCTATCTGCCTACTTGGGGAATGGGCGATCGTCCAGTGCAGCCCATCTTGATATCCCCTGCCAAAATACCTCTGCCAAAACACCCCTGCCAAAACACCTTAGCCTACGGAAAAATGCGGCTTTGAAAGGGAGTGGCTGACTCGATCTATCTCCGCTGCTCACGCCGGCCACTCAGGATCTTCCCTCCCATTCCATCCCCCTGTACACTGCGGGATGTGTTCACGGTGCTGCGGTGGGCATATTTCGCTTCCATGGGATTTTAAGTGTGCTGCCCAATGCAACCCAGTCACTCTCCACACCCCCTTGCGGGCTCGACCCTTAGCGCCGTTCAAAAGATTTACGTCTGCCACTACACGCCCTTGGGTGAGCGTAAACAACGCTTGGAAGCAGCCTTAAAACCGTTGACCTTGGCGCCAGTTTTATGGGTGGAAGATGAGCCTCCGAGGGATTCTTTTTATCAGTTCGACCCACAACAGTGGGAAAGCAAAATTGATTTTGCTTACGCTGAAAATGAGCATTATCAGATGCTTCGACAGGCTCGACCCCTGAGGCGATCGGAAATTTCTGTGGCCTACAAGCATTGGAAATGCTTTGAGGACATGGTGGAGCAGGGCATCGAAGTCGCCTTGATTCTGGAGGACGATGTCATCCTATGCGAGGATTTTCAGGCCAAGCTCCTGGAGGGGCTTGAGAAAACACCGGCTGATTGGGATGCGATCTTCCCGGGGTCTGGCTCTGGCTTACATATTGCTAATCCTGTGCCGGGGCAGGTTGCTTATGGCCGGGAGCATCCGGCGGC
>JBCCTE010000173.1:0-6506 GCA_039198915.1 Cyanobacteria bacterium P01_D01_bin.73
CCAGCAAGCCTCAAATTCCGGCATTAGTTTTGGTGACCTATGACTTTTTCTTGCCCCGATTCTCAGACCAATCCGCAACGGTCTCGGGTGCCTTTGCCAGCATTAAAGGTGTCGCCGGTGGCGGGCGATCGCCGGACCCGCAGACAATTTCCCAACGGTTTAACGGTTGTTGCCGAATCGATGCCCGTCGACGCTGTGAACCTAAGCCTCTGGGTTAACGTGGGTTCGTCGGCAGAAATTTCTCCTATTAACGGTATGGCTCATTTTCTCGAGCATATGGTTTTCAAGGGGACGGATCGGCTGGCTCTTGGGGAGTTTGAACGACGCACCGAGGCCTTTGGAGCCGTGACCAATGCCGCAACAAGCCAGGACTACACGCAGTTTTATCTGACCTGCGCCCCAGGAGATTTTAAGGACTTGGCGGCGTTGCAAATCGATGTGGTGATGAATGCTGCGCTGCCGGACGAGGAGTTTGAGCGGGAGCGTCGGGTTGTCCTGGAGGAGATTCGCCGCAGTGAAGACAACACTCGACGGCGGATTTTTCGGCAAATTAGCGATGCGGGATTTGAAAATTCACCCTACAGCCGCCCGATCCTAGGACCGCCGGAAATCATTGAAGGCCTCACCGCAGGGGAAATGCGTCGGTTCCATCATCAGCATTATCGCCCGGAAAACATCACGGCGGTGGCGGTGGGCAACTTGCCGACGGAGGAGTTGATTCGCGCTGTGGTGGATGGGTTTGAACAGGCGCTGGGAGAAGGACGGCTGTCGAGCGATCGCCCCACCCCCGATAGTGTTCAGAAAGACGGCGATCGCGAGCAGGCAGCTTTTGCTGACTTGACCCCCTTCGCCGTGGAGCCCACGCCAACCTGGGAACCCTTCGAAGAGATTGTGCGCTGGGATGGGGAAGACAAGGGGCTACAGCAAACCCGACTAACCATGATCTGGCGGGTGCCAGGCATCAGTGCTCCCGACGATTCGGGCGATGGTGACTCCCCAAGCACCAGCACCCTGGACCAGTCCTATCCGCTGGATGTATTGGCGACGATCCTATCGCGCGGGCGGACGTCCCGTTTGGTGCGAGAGTTGCGGGAGGAAAAGGGACTGGTCACCTATATTTCCGCCAGCAACCTGACCTACGCCCATCAGGGACTTTTTTACGTTAGCGCCCAGCTACCGGCAGAAAACGTGGACCAGGTGGAGGCAGTAGTGCGCGAGCATATTGCCCACCTTTGGGAAGAACCGGTGACCGAGTCGGAGCTATCTCGGGTTAAGACTCGGGTGGCTAATAGCTTTATTTTTGGCAATGAAACCCCAAGCAACCGCGCAGGGCTCTACGGCTACTACGAAACTTTGGCGGGTGATATGCACCAGGGAATCCATTACCCGGCGGCGATTCGGCAGCTCACCCTGAAGGATTTGCAGCTGTCCGCCCGTCGATGGTTAAACCCCAATGCCTATGGCGTTGTGACCATCCATCCTGCTGCTGCGTAATGCTCTAGTTGCACAGAAAAAAGTCAGCAAACGTTGGCTAAAGAACTGCGTTTGCTGACTTGCCTGTTGCGTAATTCTACGACGACAGTTTTTTAAGCATTAAGCTTGTTGTAGTTCGTCTAGCTTTGCCAGGACTTCTTCGCTGTGGACTGCAGGACGTACGCCTAAAAAGATGGAGCGTAGTTGCCCCTCAGGATCGACGATATAGGTGTGGCGCAGAGACATTGCCCCCAGCCACGATCCGTAGGCTTTGCTGACGGCTCCATCAGAGTCTGCCAGTAACGGATAGGTAAGCCCTTCGGAGTCGCAAAATTCAGCGTGGGTGTCAGGATCGTCGACGCTGATGCCAATAATTTGGGCGTTGCGATCACCATATGTCGCCAAATCCCGCTGGAATCGCTGAGCCTCCAGGGTGCAACCGGGCGTGAAGTCCTTGGGATAGAAATAAACCACCACCCACTGCCCTAAATAATCGGATAGGGAAACATCTCCCTCGCCTGTTTGAGCCGCTAAGGAGAAGGCTGGGGCGGCCTCATCCAGGGGCGGCTGGGGACCACCCATGGCGATCGCCGATGGCGTGACCCAACTCCAGGCGATCGCCACCGTCAGCACTAGACCCACAGTCCAGCGACAAACTCGAGTTAATCCCGCAGCCATTTGTTACTCCTTTGACCTAAATGCAGAGTTAAAAAGTTTCAGGGTTGAAAATTCAGGGCGATCAAGCGGGCTTAACGCGTACCTTTACCGGACCGTTAACCAAGGTCTGGCAGGCAAGGCGGTAGCTATCGGGCTTCTTTTTCAGCTTGCGGTTTTCAAAATCCGTGCGAGGAGACAGATTTTCACCACCTTCCAAAACCTCTACCGAGCAAAGACCGCATTGGCCATAGCCGCCGCAGTTCATCATCTTGCCCATCAGTTTGTAGATATCGACTTGGTTCGCAACCGCCTTTTCCCGCAAATTTGCCCCCTGCGCGGTGACAACACTAACGGTTTTGTCGCCATCGACGACAAAATCAATGCTAGACATAGCTATTCAGCCTCTCTGTAAACGGGGAAACGGGGGTCAAGCAAAACAATAGGAACGCCACCGCCTGAACGGTAGAACATTGCTAATTGTTAAGCTCGTATTCCAGTCTAAAACAAAGAGGGCGATCGCTTCAGCCGCAAATTTATCTAATGCTTCTGGATGACGTGTTTATCTAGCGCGCCGGCTGACCAAAAATGTCGCTACTGTCCACCCCCGGCGACGAAGATGGCGCAGGAGGCGGCGATGACGTGGACCCCTCTTCTGGCTTCAGCTCAGGAATCCGCACCGGTGCCGCATCAAAATTCACGGTCCCCGGCGAAATGTTACTCACAGCACGTCTCAATGCCGAGACTGCTTGGTTGTAGCCAATGATGGCCTGGAGTACGTTGCCTCGAGCGCGAATAAATCGAGTTTCCGCGTTCAGACGGTCCGTTTGGGTTCCCACGCCGGCCTGGAATCGCAGCCGTGCCAGACGAACCTCCTCATCCGCAGCTTCGATCGCCTGCAAAGAAGTTCGAATACTGGAGATATTGGCAATCAGGTCCGCATAGGACTGCTCCACATCGAACCGCACAGAATCCCGCTGAATGGCGAATTCATTCTCCGCCTGCCGCCGCAGGGAGTCCTGCTGAGCCGCTTGGGCGCGGTTCGCTCCCCCGTCGAACAGGTTCCAGCTCAGCTGAAGCGATGCCGAATAGCCATAAACCGGACCGAAGTTATCCTCGAATTCCAGTTGGTCAAACAGTTCATACTCAGCTACCGCGTTGATCTGGGGACCATTTTGAGCCAGTTGAACTCTCCGTTGGGCATCGGCTTCTTCCCGCCGAGCAAGGCGCTGCGCCAGTTCCGCTCGGTTGCGGTAAGCCGTCAAAATCGAGTCCTCAAGGTTAAGCGTCCAGGTTCCTACCGTTTGCACCGGATCCGCCGCATCAATATCAATCACCTGGGGCAGGCTTAGCTGTCGTGCCAAATCCCGCCGCGCCTGCGTTAGGCGACTTTGGGTTTGCTCCACCCGCTGCCGGTCGTTAGCTAGTTCTACTTCAGCCTGGAGCACTTCAAAGCGGGTACCCAGTCCAGCCTTTTCCAATGCCTCCGCATCCTTAACGTTTTGGAGACGGAACTCTACGGATTTTTCGTCAATTAGCAGCTGCTCCGTTTCCTGCTGAAGCACGTAGTAGGCGTTCGTTACGCTGAAACGCAGCTCCTCAAAGGCTGCTTCTACGGCTAGTTCAGCATCTTCTACCTGGGCGCGGGCGGCACGAACCTGGTTAAGGCGTTGCCCTGAGGAGTAGATGTTGTAGCTGAGCTGGAGGTTGACGGTGTAGCTGGTGGTGTCGGCGTTGCGATCGGCAGGGTCGTCCACCACATCGTTGCCCCCAGCGCGACGGGTTGTCTGGTTCGCTTGCAGCAGGTTAAGACGAGTTCCTGAGGCGAGGGAGTTGATCAGGTTTGCCGTTAGGTTTAGCTGGGGGTAGCGACTGGCGATCGCCACCTTTAGCCCTTGCTGAGCCTGCTCCAAATTCAGGCGAGCCTGCACTAGCTGCCGACTATTACGCCGCGCCAGCTCCAAAGCCTGCTCCAGGGTGATGGGCTGACGCAACAGTAGCTGCACTTCTTCTGGCAGGGTGGGGTACTGAAGCGGGTTGGGATTGGATTCTAGAGGCGTTAGATCACCGCCCTCCAGTACATTTGCCGTAGGCGGGTTAGTGACCGTGGCGTCCCCCAGACTTTCTGCCGCCGCCTCATTCTGCTGGCGAACACTTTCGTCAAGCTGGCTGCCACCTCGCTGGGCGATGAGAGCGCGATCTTGGCCATTCGAGCGGCCATTAGCCTGAGCAATTTCGGTCCCTGGTGCGCGAATAACTTCAGTGTTGCCTAACTCAACACTACCTAACCCGGCACTTGCTCCAGCGATAATGCGCTCGGTCGTAGCACTTTCGCTGTTCTCAGTTTGAAGCGCTGACCCTTCAAGTGGCTGGGTAGCTTCCGGCTGGGGAGCTTCTATTTCTGGGGTGATCGCCGCGATCTCCCCCTCTTCAAAACCTGTCCCATTTTCAACGCCATCGTCCAACGTCAGGTCTTCGTGCTGGTAAGCCTCGGGCTGAAGTTCAGGCGGTTGAACTGCCACAGCCTCCTCAGCCACTGGCGAAAAAGATGTTGCGACACTATTTTCTTCTGAGGACTCGTCCGCGGTCGAAATCGAAACTTCGACCTCAGCTTCTGAGGATTCGGAAACAGCGGTGACAGCTGCCGCAGAAGAGCCCTGTCCCAAAGTGAGCAAACAAAGCGTCAACGCCGCGCTAGCGCTGGTGGCGACGGTACGGTACCAAACTCCCATAAAAACTGTCAGACTCCTCAACTCCAAGTGCGGACTAAGCGTGATAGGTGCAATTAGGCAATGAACCCAAGAAATGAACCCAAGAACCAAATCGATAATCCGCAACGATAGCCGGGACAATAACTAGGAAAGCCCTAATCTATTCGAAAGCGAACGCGGAATCGCTGGTGTGAACCAGACCCTGGCTATCTGACGTAAATCTTCAAGCTAAAGTTACCGCTAGGTTTGTCGCCAGGCGACTACCAGGTCATTATGCAATAATTTGCACATGCATCACGACGCTGCGATAGTCATGCGGTCAACTTTTACCGTTTACCCTACAACTGTCAGCCCTACAAAAGATACTTGTTCTGAAATGGGCTTGGCAAATATGACTAGGTCAACATTGACATAAGCAATCCCAGCGTCGTCAGAATAGTCTCAGTTTTTTGAGATTATCTTTTGGTGATCACCCACGTGCTGGCGAGTTCAACAATCGCATTTAGAAAATCGCATTTTAGAAACTTGCTGGTTAGTCGCTCACTGATCGCCAAGTAGTTACTCAAAATAATCACCAATTACCGGAAGAAATTACTGGAAGAGGATTTTCCTATGCTTGAGAGCGATCGCTTTTCACCGGCCGAGCGAGTGATGTCCATTAAGACAGCGGCCCTGAGCGGAGGCTTGGCCGTTTTTGCTTGGGGGGTAATCGCGATCATCAATGCGGTGACTGGCGATTGGGGTTTGGATACCCAGGGATTGTCCTTAGAACGATTGCCAACGTCCTGGTTTGACCTGGGGGCATGGTGCCAAATTGTGCTGACCGGACTGACTGGGGCGCTGTTTGGCATTACCTATCGCTACGTGGTTCGGGGCGATCGCAACAGCCACCTGGGAGAGGGAGCCTTCCTCGCCTTTGCCCTAACCCGCAGCTTCGGCAGCATCGAAACCATCCTCGGTCTCTACCAAACCAGCACCTCCAGCCTTGCCCTGGCAGCCCTAGAAGAATTGGGGCAACCGATTACGCTCTACGCGTTGCTGGTATGCGTGGTAATTGCGCTGGAAAATTTGATGCTGTTTGCGATCGCTCGAGCCGGTTTAATCGCTGCCCTACGCCACGATTGGATCTCACCCTTTCCCAACAATTAACGGCAGGGGATCGGGAAAAATCCTGCCAGGAATTGATTTACCTGCGGAATACTAACGGTAATTTAACGTTGCGGCGGCTTATAAAAACTCAACTATTTTCTAACAATAAATTGAGTCAAAAAGCGATTAGTCGAGCACCGACCATAATGGAAACAGACAGCAAAAGCTAGATAAAAGAACCTTTATGTAATTGGTCTAAATAGAGTTGCCCTAAACCTAAATCGACAGGTTAAGTCAATTCCTAGTCGGCGCTGTCTGCATCTAGCGTTACTGGTGATTTAACCATGACTCTATCGTCCAATTCTTCAATTCGTAATATTGCCCTCGTTGGCCCCTATTCAAGCGGCAAAACTACTTTGCTAGAAAGCTTGATGGCGGTCACGGGGGCAATCACTAGAAAGGGATCCATTAAGGAGGGTAATACCCTTGGGGACAGTTCCCCGGAAGCCCGTAATCGCAGCATGGGTGTTGAATTAAACGTTGCCAGCCTCGATTATCGGGGCGTTTTTTTTAACTGGA
>JBCCTE010000174.1:0-6475 GCA_039198915.1 Cyanobacteria bacterium P01_D01_bin.73
AGAGCGGCAGGCAGAACTGGAGCAATATTTAAAGTTAGGCGCTTTGCCGAAGCAGGCGCTAGAGGATATTACGGCGATTTTGTCCCAAGTTTGCGAAACGCCGATCGCCTACGTCAGCCTGATTTCCAACGACACTCAAATTTTGGCATCGGAGCGGGGGCTAAATAATCTCAGCGAAACTCCCCGCGCCATAAGCTTTTGCACCCACGCCATCATGACGCCCGATGACGTGATGATTGTCCCCGACGCTGAGCTGGACCCTCGTTTTGCAGACAGTCCCATGGTTGTCGGTCCGCCCCACGTGCGCTTCTACGCCGGGGCGCCACTGGTTAGCCCCCGCGGCTTTGCCCTGGGATCCCTGTGCGTGATGGATCATAAGCCGCGTCAGCTACGCCCGGATCAGATTAAGGCGCTGGTGGGACTTAGCCGCCAGGTGGTGGCCCAGATGGAGCTACAGATCAACGTGCGTAAGCTGGAGAGGGAGGTTGCTCGACGGAAGCGAACGGAAAAAATCCTATTAGAAGAACAGCGCAAGTCTGAAAAGCTGGTGCTGAATATTTTGCCTAAGGCGATCGCCGAGCAGTTGAAATATGCACCGGGGGCGATCGCTGAGCGCTTCGACGACGTCAGTATCTTGTTCGCAGACCTCGTGGACTTTACACGCCTGGCGGGGGAAATGCGCCCGGTAGAGCTGGTGGCGCTGCTTAATGAAATTGTGTCGGAATTTGATGGACTGGTGGAGCGCCACGGCTTAGAAAAAATCAAAACCATCGGTGATGCCTACATGGCCGTAGGCGGCTTGCCTAATCCTTCGGAGGATCATCCCCAGGCGATCGCCAACTTGGCAATGGATATGCAGGACCGCATTAAACGCTATAGCGCTGGGCACGATTTACGCCTTAGCCTGCGCATTGGCATTAACACTGGTCCCGTTATCGCCGGCACCATTGGTCGCACGAAGTACGCCTACGATCTCTGGGGAGACGCCGTCAACGTTGCCAGCCGTATGGAGTCTCGCGGTGCTGCCGGCAAAATCCATATCAGCGAAAGCACGTATCTGCGAATCAAAAATCGCTACGACATTACCCCCAGAGGGGAAGTGCCCATCAAGGGAAAAGGCTACCTAAACACTTACTGGTTAGACTGTCCCGCCTGCCAGTAGGCATTTAGATAACCCTACTTCAGATGAATGGTTGGGTAGCTTAGGTGGATTCGCTCCACTCCGGCTGCTCGATGGGAATTTCGATGCAGAACTCGGTGCCTTTGCCAATTTCTGACTGGCAAGACAGTTGCCCACGGTGCTTTTCCACAACAATTTGATAGCTGATGGATAGCCCCAGCCCCGTTCCCTGACCAACGGGCTTGGTAGTGAAGAACGGGTCGAACAGCTTCGCTACCACGTCTGGCTCGATTCCTGAACCGTTGTCGCCGATGCGAATCTGGACGCGATCGCTCCCAACGTGCTTGGTTCGAATGGTCACCATCGGCGTCTTAGAAACGCTGGAGGCAGGGGGGGCGATCGCCGTTGTTGCCGTGTTCGACGCCTTGTCCACGAAAGCGCCAACCTCTTCAATGGCCGCCTCTTCAAAACGCTCACCGTCGAAGTTAGATTCACCCTTGCCATTGGGCAAAGACAGCATCGCCTCTAAAGCATCCACGGCATTGCCAATAATGTTCATAAACACCTGGTTAAGCTGACCGGCGTAACAAACCACCAGCGGTAAGTCGGTGTAGTCTCGCTCGATCTCAATGCCTGGGTAGGAGCTGTTGGGCTTAAATCGATGCTGCAAAATTAGCAGCGTATTGTCCAGCCCTTCATGGATATTGACGGGCTTCATCTCCGCCTGATCTAAACGGGAGAAGTTCCGCAAAGACGCCACAATCTGCCGAATCCGGTCCGCGCCAATTTGCATCGACGCCAGGGTTTTGGGCAGATCCTCGGCGATAAAGCCAACGTCAATATCCTCTAGCGCATCCGCAACACCCTCCACCGGCTCTGGGTAGGACTCCTGGTACACCTCAAGCAAGGACAGCAGATCCTTGGTGTAGTTGCGGGCGTAGGTTAGATTGCCGTGGATAAAGGTGGTTGGGTTATTAATTTCATGGGCGACGCCTGCAACCATTTGTCCCAGACTAGACATTTTTTCCGTCTGAATTAACTGAGTCTGGGTCGTTTGCAACTCCTCCAGGGTGCTTTCCAATTCCTGCGCCTTTTGCTCGGCTTCCTCGGCTGCATCCCTAGCGCGGGAGTATAGTGCCGACTGCTGAATCGCGATCGCCAACTGTTCCGTCACCGCTCGCAGTAGGTCAACATCGCTATCGGTCCAGGTGCGCACCTTCAAACAGTCGCCACACTGGATAATGCCTAGCTGTCCATTCTGTTCCACCAGTGGCATCGCTAGCACCGATGTGTAGCCCTGCTGCTCAAAGAGCGATCGCAGCGGCTCCTCCAGTGCTGAGACATCACTCGCCCGCAGCCGCTTGTCGGCACCATCCGCCGTTAGCTGCTCCACAAACGCCGCAATGCCCGTTGGATTCATCTTCTGGGGCAATGGCATCAGCGTCTCGCCATAGGATTCACTCACCAGCTCCAGCATCGCGCCATCAGGGCTTCCGTTAGCGCCGTTGAATCCGCTGGAGCCGTTGCCATTAGAGTCACCGGCAAGGGCACCGCTAGCATCGGGAAGATACCAGGCAAACAGGCAGCGATCAACCTTCAGCAGGCTGCGAATTCCATCCACTGCCGCATTCAAAACAGTGCTCAAATCCAGAGAATTACGGATCTGGCTGGCTAGCTGGAGCAGCAGCGCTTCTCGGCGGCTGACCAGCTCCTGACGCGCCCAGGAGCGATCAATACCTAGGGCGATCGCGTTGGCCACCCAACCCAGCACGTCATAGGCGTCATCGCTCAACTCTTCACGACTATGGAGGGCAATAATCCCCACCAGTCGGTCCTCCACAACCAGAGGATGACCAACAAATACTAGGGTTTCAGGTGCATTGGTCTCTTGAGAATCAGCAACATCGCCGTCAACCCTAACCTCCCCAGGGGCGTCCAGCTTCCAACGCAGTTTGCCATGGCGGAACACCGGTCGCATGGTCTGGGCAATTTCCACCAGCGGCGGCAGCAACTCCCACTGGCGCTCCAGTGCTGACAATCCCGCTTCTTCCTGCGGCAAGATCACCGTCTCTTGCAGGGTTTGGGACAGCAAAGGCGTTGTTAAATCTAGACTTTGTGACTGGGGATGGGAGGTTTGCGCCTTCAGCTCCAGGCGATCGCCATCGGGGCGAACCGTCCAGATATGGGCAAATAAACAGCCCAACTGGTTCACCACCATATCCACACAGGAGCGCAAAATCGTTTCGATTTCACCACTGCCCGACAGCAAAACCCCCACCTCAGCTTCCAGGATCGACAGCCGAGACCGCTCAATCATGGCCTCCTGCGCTCGCTTCTGCTCCGTAATATCCTCAACGGTGCCCTCGTAGTACAGCAGCTTGCCGAAGGAATCCCGAACGACCGTCGCATTCTCCATAATCCACAGGCGATCGCCATTGCCGCGGAACACCTCCGACTCGCGAGAAATCTGCCCCCGCTCCTGCAACAGTGCCAGCAAATCTTGAAAACTATTGGGCTCCACGTAGGGCGGTCCCGATGACTGGTTAAAGCTTTCAATTAGCCGGTTTGAAGAATCGTAGCCATAGATCCTCGCCATAGACGGATTCGCCGCAATAAACTCACCCGTCGCCGTCGCCTGGAAGATCCCCTCCACCGCATTTTCAAAGATGCTGCGATATTGAGCCTCCGCCTTCTGGAGCGCCGAAACCGCCTCCCGCTGCTCCGTGACGTCAATTCCCACAACAAACGCCGCCTGATTGCTGTCGTACTTCTGAGCAACAATCAGATAATTCTCAGAACCGTGTTTCGTAACGCGCTCAATTTCGCGGGTATCTTCCGTGCGATCGCTCGCAAAGAAGTCCTTCATAAACGCCCCGAAATCCCTTCCATAGCCCAAGAAATCAATATGCTTGCCCACAAAATCTTCAGGGGGCAACCCAAAGGACCGTGCCAAATGACGATTCACCTCCAAATACGTCAGATTGCGATCCACCCGCGACACACTCCCCGGCACCGCCCGTAAAATCGCCTCCAGCCGTTCTTGAAAACGCCGTAAACTCTCCTCCGACGCCTTGCGGACAGTGATATTTTCTACCGTCCCCTCATAAAACTCTACTTTTCCGTCATCCCCTTCAACGGACCGCGCCGACTCAGAAATCCAAATCACCCGTCCATCTCGATGGTAAACCTGGGATTCAAACTCCTTCACTGAGCCATTTTCAGCAACCAAGTCTATAAACTGTTGACGGCGATCAGACTCCACATAAATGCTCTTAGCATTGCGCTGCGAGGTGAGAAATACCTCAGCCGATTCGTAGCCATAGATCGCCGCCAATGCCGGATTCGCGCTTAGATAAACCCCATCCGGTGTCGTTTGGAAAATTCCTTCCACCGCATTCTCGAAAATACTGCGATATTTCACCTCAGCCTCCCGCAGTGCCCCCTGGGACTCTTCCACTCGATCCAGGGCTCCATTGAGCACCGTCACCAGCTCTGCTAGCTCATCAGTCCCCTCAAGCACCTCCACCCGCATTGACACATCGCCGCTAGACTCGATCGCCCGAACACTATCACTCACCTTCGTCAGCCGAGCCAGCACCAGCCGCTCCAGCAGCACCAGAGTAATTACTCCAAACACTAGCCCCACAAACACCAGCAGCCCCAAGAGATACCGCAGGCTCAGCTGCCCCTGGGCAAAGATGCGTCGCTCAATAATCGTACGCACCAGCATCGCTGGCTGCCCGTAGAGATCCTTCACGACGGCGTAGCCCGCCGTCACCGTTTCATCCAAGGGGTGAATAACCATCTCCGGCGCGTCAGGCTGCAGCAGTTCTGTGACGGCAGCGCGATCGCGATCATCCTCATCCGTCGCCAAAGGATGTAGCGTCACCTGAAGCTGGGTCAGCCGCGTCAGCCGCTCCTGCTCACCCCCAGTCAAATACCGCCCCACCACCAACGTGCCTCGCACCGGTCCCATTCCATCGCTGGTCACAATGGGACGAGACGCCACCAGCATCGGTCCCTCCGGCAGCACTAGCAGTCCATTTTTACGGAACTCTAAACGCGCAGGGTCCGCAGAATTATTCTTTTGCTTCTTATTCCCCTCAGCCAGCTTAGGCAATAGCTTGTCAGCTCTTAAATTCTCATTGAAGCTTTCGGAAACATCTCGAAACGCCTGGTTATCTAAGCTGTACCCCTGGCTAAAAACGGGCTGTCCGTCCAAATCCAAAATAACCAGCACGTTAAGCCGTAAATAATCAAACGTGCGATCTAAAAAATTGGAGCGAAGGAAGGCTGGATTGCGATCGCTCATAAAGGCGTAGGTGTCGTCCCACTCCGCATAATCCTGAGCCGTCGCATCCAAATCCATGGCGTTGTCCGACAGCACCCCCAGCGATCGCTGCACATCCAGTTGCACATCCTGGGTTTCTAGCGATCGGAAGTCACGCAGCAATAGCCCTGACGAGGCACTAAACAGAACCACGTTCAGAAAGACGACCGCCAAAGCAACAATAGCTAAAGTCTTAACTCTTAACTTCATCTCAGGCGCTCCAGTCCACTTCCATTCGTGACCATTCTGACCATTCATTTCTGCCAAAAATTGACTGCTTTTATACCGGTTTAATAATCAGTGTCCCAATCAATGTCGATCTATTCCGTTGCCTAAACCTTAGTTAAATCAGTGCTTCGAGGAGGCTTCTAGCTCTACTATTCCCAGCAAAGTTAATCCCGAAACATTTTTGCGAAAGTCTACAGGAATATTAATAGGCACAAGCACTAATTGAATTTGGTGTTCGAGCTTAGCATTGGCAATGCTACGGAGTGAGATGTCACAAACTTCGCTAGCCTATTCAGAATATCGGGAGACTTGGGGAAATCTTCCTCGGCGAAATTCCCATGAAATCGCGCAATACAGAGCGTTCCGTCGATGAAACTCTGGGAATGCCACGTAGTCATTGGCACATGTTTCTGGTGGAAACACGTAGAAACAAAGACCTCCTTTGACCGTTGTGCCCAAGAAACCACGCTGACGACGGAACTTGGGCTATGGAGACAACGCTGATTGTGAATAGATTGAAGTATACGGATTGAAGTGTATGGATTGAAACTTGACACTCAAGACAAGCTGTTTGGGTGTTGCTTGCCGACGTCCCTGATTATGGCTTTTAGTAGCGACCTGCCCTGGGTAGCTTTTGTTCAACAATTACCGCACGCACTGACTTGAACAAAGCCTCTTTAGACCAAGCTGTTCTGGAATCAGTCTCCCTGGAAGAAAACGGGTCAGGGGTATAGGATTATGCAATTTGCTTTGTTCACTAATAATACTTTACTTTTCTTGCCTATCCAGTAATTTTC
>JBCCTE010000175.1:0-6469 GCA_039198915.1 Cyanobacteria bacterium P01_D01_bin.73
CATTGGCGTTTGATTATTATAGTGCGCTGTCCCTTTTCCCCCTGTCTACAATTGGGTTTATTGGTGAATTGATTTAATTGCGATCGCTCCTCTCCTATGGCGGAAACCAACGATAATTCGCAAAATTTCAACCAAAACAACCGTGACGGCGGTGATAACGTTGCGGGGGATAAGTTTGACGGTGACAAAGTCGCTGGAGACAAGGTAGAAGGTGATCGCTCCCAGCAGGGCAACAATTTCAACGATTCATCCCAGGCGAATTTCAATGCACGGGTTACGCAAAACTTTGGACCAGTGACGCAGAATTTTGTCGGTGGGGAACCGACCCAGAAGCTGGATGAGAGTGAGCCGCCGGATAATTTGGATGGGTTTCACCGGAATATTGCCGGGATGGTGGGGCGTGAGACGGAGTTAAAGGCTTTGCATGGGCATTTGAAGGATGCACAACAGCCGATCGCGATCGCGGGGATGGGGGGCATTGGGAAATCGGAGCTGGCGTTGGGGTATGGGATTGAGTATCGAGAGGATTATGGGGGTGGACGACTGCGGCTGACGGCGGGGCGGTTGGTGGAGGAGTTGGTGGAGTTTGGGGAGGCATTTTTAGGGCGGGATATTGGAGGTAAAGAGCCGGAGGTACGGGCGGCTGCGTTTTGGAAGTTGTGGCGGGAGAAGTTGCCGGCACAAGGGCAGCCGGTGTTGGTGATTGTGGATGGAGTGGAGGATTTTGAGGCGGTGCGGCGGTGTTTGCCCTGGAAGGACGGATCCTTAGGGCGGTTTCGGGTGTTGTTGACGACGCGGTGTCGTTTTTCAGGGGTGAGTGGATTGGAGGTGTTTGAGTTGGGTGGGTTATCAGGAACGGCGGCGCGTGGGGTGTTGTTACAGCGGTTGGATGAAAAAGATAAGCGGCGGGCGTTGGCGGATGATCAAAATTCGGAGGAGATTGCGGACCGAATTTGTGAGTTTTTGGGGGGCTTGCCGTTAGCGTTGGAGCTGACGGGGCGACGGTTGCGCCAGGATCGATCCCTGGATTTGGCGACCTGTTGGGATGGGTTACGAGAGGTAGAAACCCGGGGACGATACTTACAGCCGCAGGATCGTAGGGCGGAGGGGTTTTACGATGGGGCGGACATAGGGGTTTGGGCAACGTTTTTGTTGAGTTGGCAGGAGTTGGGGGTGCCAGAGCGAGAGTTAGCGTTGGTGGTGCCGTTGTTTGCGCCAGAGTCGATTCCGAAGGCTTTATTGCGGCAGGTGGTGGCGACGGGGGTGACGTTGGGAAAACCGGCGAAGGTTGGGTTTTGGGAGCGGCTGTGGCGGTGGGTGTTGGGGTGGTTGGAGCGGGGGCGATCGCAGCGGGAGACGTTGCCAGAAGGGATAACGTTGGGGAATTTTGAGGAGGCGTTAGGGCGCTTGGTGGAGTGGAGTGTGTTGCGTGGGGAGCAGGGGCGGGAATTGGTGGGGGTGCATCCGTTGATGGGAGAGTTTTTGCGGATGCAGGGGGAGAGGACAACGACGTGGGACAGGGCGCGGTGGTGGGAGGCGTTGGCCCAGACGACGGTGTTACGGGCTGGGGCGATTCCCAGGACGGTGACGGCGGCGATTTTAACCCAGTGGCAACCGTTGATTCCCCATTTGGAGTGGGTGCGGGACCAGGACAAGGATTTACGGAAAAAGGGGCGTTCTTCTGATGTGCTGTTGAGTCGGTGGAAGGCGATTAATCAGGGGTTGGCGAGGCTGCGAGTGTTGCCAATGTTTGAGGTGATTTTTGACCAGGCGGAGGGGATCCGAAATAAAGCTGAAAGAACAGGGGATTATCGCGAGTTAGAACAGGCGGCGAAGAATTATCAGCAAGCAATTAATCTGGCGGAAAAATATTTTGAAAGTCGTGAGAAAGAGGGATTTGGCTTCCTTGCCCGCTGTCGATATGGCTGGGTGATTTGTTTACGAAAGCTGGGTGAGTATGACAAGGCAGTGCCTTTAGCGAAAAAGGCAATTGACGCTGCTAAGGATCACAGCCCTACCCTATTTTTGGGAAACTGTCTGAATGAGCTAGGAGTGTTGTATTACCTTCAAGGGCGTTACTCGGATGCGGAACCGTTGTATCGGCAATCGCTCGAGATCAGTGAAAGCCAACTGGGATCGAACCGTCCCTCCACAGCTCAGAGTCTGAATAACTTAGCGGCATTGTATTACTCTCAAGGACGTTACTCGGAAGCAGAACCGTTATATCGGCAATCGCTTGAGATCAGTGAAAGTCAACTGGGAGCAGACCATCCCTCCACGGCTCAAAGTCTGAATAACTTAGCGGCATTATATTACTCTCAAGGGCGTTACTCGGAGGCAGAACCGCTGTATCGGCAATCGCTCCAGACCCGCGAAAGTCAACTTGGAGCGGACCATCCCGACACGGCGCTTAGTCTGAATAACTTAGCGGCATTGTATAAATCTCAAGGTCGTTACTTGGAAGCAGAGCCGTTGTATCGGCAATCGCTCGAGATCAGTAAAAGTCAACTGGGAGTAGACCATCCCTCCACGGCTCAGAGTCTGAATAATTTAGCGGCATTGTATTACTCTCAGGAACGTTACTCGGAAGCAGAATCGCTGTATCTACGCGGCATCAAAATTTTGCAAACAGCCTTGGGCAACGACCACCCCAGCACCCAACTCGTTATCAAAAACTTCCAACACTTTATCCAAACGGTCATCGAAAAAAATAGAATCGCCCAACTCTCGGATCATCCCTTAACCCGACAAATCCTCCAACAACTGCAAAACCAAAACTCCAATTAGCCCCTTCCCTCAAACACCATGACCACCAAAGAACTTATCTTGCAAAAGCTAGACCTCGTCCCCGAGCCAGTCCTCCGCGCCATCCTCCAACTCCTCGACGCCTACACTCAGCCCGCTGCCCCTCAAGCCCCCAACACTTGGTTCGACAACTTTTTCACTGAAATCGTCGGTGGATGGTCCGGTCCTCCGCTGGAACGCCCTAATCCGTTGCCCGAAGACAAACGAGAAACCCTAACTTTCGGCGATTAGGAGGTTCCGTTGCAATATCTTCTCGACACTAACGCCTGCATCAAACTGCTAAATCGCGATTCGACGGTGCCCATTGCCCAGAAAATAAAAACTCTCAACCCGAAGCAAATTCACCTTTGCACCATCGTCACCTACGAGCTGTACTACGGTGCTTACAAAAGCCAACAGCGCGATCGCAACCTCAACCTGCTGAACCAATTCACCGCTCAATTCCAAGTCCTACCGTTCGACACCAAAGCCTCCCGAATCGCCGGTAAAATCCGCGCCAACCTGGAACGGCAAGGCACCCCCATTGGTCAGAATGATTTGAAAATCGCGGCGATCGCCCTCAGCAGAAGCCTGATCCTAGTCACCCATAACACTCGAGAATTTGAACGGATCGACGACTTGCGACTTGAGGATTGGGAGATTTAGGCGGTGATGGGGCGTTACCGAAGGTAGAAAAGACTCCAGGCCGTCAACATTAAAGCATTAGAAACCACCAATAGTCCTTTGCCCCACCATGAGCGTATTAGTCGAAAAACGTAGAGGCTAAGTATCAGCACTAAAGCAATTTCAAACAGCGAGAAAATATTGCCGTAGTGATTTGGATCCCAATAGGAAATGGGACTCTCGAAGCGAGCATTAGTTAGGGGCCAAAAATGGCGGTGGGCATCTTCTCGATGCACGGGAAGATCCACTAGGCAATGGAGTAGAACACTGGCGCAGCAGATAGCAATTACAGTTCCCAACCACTGCCACTGTCGCCATTTCTCCTGGCGGTTTACCCACACTCCTACCCCAATTCCTACCAGCGACAGCGGAATTGAATTCCACACGTCGAACACGTTTTGCCAAAAAGGCTCATAGTAAGCGACATCCCAAATCTGTCGCTCTGGCAGCCGCGAAATCAGTTTTGCCCAGCCATAAAAAACAAACATAGCTAAGTCTGGAATCAGCGATCCGAGGACAATGGGCCAATTCCAATCGGGACGCTTTTTACGCCCTAAAATTGCCAAATTGATAATTGCGTGGGACGGAGTATTCATCGAATCTGCGCCTGGTAATTTTCATCAATATGGCAAGCCCGTACCGAAAAGTTGCTACGTCCCTAAATGGCTCAACATAAAGCGAGCCACCATAAAGTAAGTCAGCACTCCCAACATATCCACTGCCGTGGTGATAAATGGGGCGGACATTAGCGCTGGGTCAAAGCCTAGGGTGCTGAATAGGAAGGGGAGAGACGCGCCAGCTACCGATGCCAAAATTGAAATCGCCAGCAAACTAATGCTTACGGATACGGATACGGCGAGGGGATAGTGGAATAGCATTGTGCCCGCAAAGACCATCGCCGCCAGCATTAATCCCAGCAAGGCTCCGGCGATCGCCTCCCGCTGAATCACCATCCACGGTCCCGAACGGATGCGGTCAATATTCAAACCGCGAATAACCACTGTGGACGACTGGGCACCCACATTACCGCCGGTACCAATCAGCAACGGAATAAACGCCGTCAGCGACACCACCTGGGTAATTACGTCGTCCTGCGATCGAATAATTGCCCCCGTAACGCCATTGGTAACCAGCAGCACCAATAGCCACACCACCCGTCGCTGGGCGACTTGCAGCAAATTGGTTTGGAAATAATCATCGTCGCCGCTTTGCACACCACCCAACGCATAAATATCCTTGGTGGTTTCCTCCTCCAAAATATCGATTACGTCGTCCACAGTCACAATCCCTACCAAGCGGCTTTCGCTGTCTACCACCGGCACCGCCAAAAAGTCATAGCGCTGAATCAACCGCGCCACATCTTCCTGGTCCTCGCCCGTGCTCACGGACACCACATCCCGCTTCATCAGCTCAGAAACCTGATCCTCTGGCTGCGCCGTGACGATCGCCCGCAGAGACACAATCCCCGTCAACTGCCGCGTATTATCCGTCACGTACAGGTAATAAATCGTCTCCGTCACATCCGCCAGCCGCCGAATCCGCATCAGCGCCTGATCCACCGTCATTTCTTCCTTCAGGGAAATATACTTGGGCGTCATAATCCGCCCCGCCGTCCCCGCTTCATAGCCCAACAGCAGCGCCGTAGCCTCCCGCTCTGCCGGACTTAGCTGTCCCACTAGTCGCCGCACCAACGTTGCCGGTAACTCTTCAAATAATCGGGCGCGATCGTCAGGAGACATCTTATCCACAATATCCAGGACCTCTTGGCGTTTAAAGTCCTCAATCAATACTTGTTGAACGCTGGAGTCTAGATATTCGTAAACTTCCGCTGCTTCATCCTTAGATAGTAGTCGAAAAGCTAGCACTTGCATGGTGTCAGGTAAGCCACCGATCGCATCAGCAATATCCGGAGCCGTCACCGGTCGCAGCAGCGCCTTGGCTCCCGGCAAATTGTGTTCCGTCAGTAATGCCCGCAACTGGGCTTGGACTAAATCTCGTAATTCCCGTCGCGAGGCTGTCACAGTCGCAGAGGCCGTTGCTGACTGATTGCGATCTGTTCCCATTTCAGTAACCTCTTCGACGCTGCCCTTTAGTGTACTGGAGTTAACCAGCCTCAAGGTTAACGCCGGTTAAGGGCGCGAAAGGCAATAGTACAGACTGACTTTCCGCCTCAATAATGCTGTTGGTTAATGCCACTAACTGGCGCAGTTACAGCATTAGGATCACGCCGCTGAAGCTGTCGCTAAAACTATCAGGACTTACGCAGCAGAATGGGTACACCCTCATCCCCCACCCCCTTCTCCCGGGGGAGAAGGGGAGCAAGACTCAAGTCTGAAGTCCCTCTCCCCGGGGAGAGGGATTTAGGGTGAGGGCGACCGAGATTTTGCGCAGCTCCTGACTACGACTGAGAAGCCTTAGAGTCTTACCCGTGAGGGTTCTGACTACTAAATTCTTGACCGTGGGAAAACCAACCGCTGAGGGCAACGGCTAAACCGTCGGCGGCATCGTCAGGGCGCGGCAGTTTATCCAAGCTCAGCTCTCGCATAACCGCTTCTTGAACGGCTAATTTGTCAGCATTGCCGTAGCCCGTCAGAGCTTGCTTGATTTGGGCGGGCGTAAATTCCACCATGGGCAGTTTATGTTGCGCCAACACCAGCAACACCACCCCCCGCGCCTGTGCAACGGCGATGGTATTGCCCATGCGGTAGAAAAACAGCTTTTCGATCGCCACAAAATCTGGCTTAAACGTATTCACTACTTCGTGCAAATCATCGTGGATCATACACAGGCGATCGCCGATGGGAGTTCGCGCCGGAGTTTGGATCACGCCAAAATCCAACACGTCCACCTTGTTCGGCGATCGCCCCTGCCCCGTTGTACAATCCAGCGCCCCAAAGCCGACAATTGCCAACCCTGGATGCCGAGGAGGCTGCCCTTGCGGATGTAATTGCCGGCGGTTTCGGCGCGTTTCCCCCAGATTTCTAGGCTAAACCAGTCGGGC
>JBCCTE010000176.1:0-6438 GCA_039198915.1 Cyanobacteria bacterium P01_D01_bin.73
CCGATTTTCAGGGCAAGCGGGTGATTTTGTATTTTTATCCCCGCGACAATACCCCCGGCTGCACCAAAGAAGCCTGTGGATTTCGCGATCGCCAGCCAGAATTCGCGGCAAAAAACACCATTATCCTCGGCGTCAGCGGCGACGATGCCAAATCCCACGGCAAATTTACGAATAAATTCGACCTAAATTTCCCGCTGCTGTGCGACACGGAAAACACAGTCGCGGAAGCCTACGGCAGCTACGGGCTGAAAAAATTTATGGGGCGCGAATTTATGGGCATCTTCCGCCACACCTTCGTTATTGGTCCCGACGGCACCCTGGAGAAAATCTACCGCAAGGTAAAAGCCGAGCCCCATCCAGCCCAAGTACTGGACGATTTGGCAGAGTTGCCGCCCGTTAGTTAGGGGCTCCAGTGAACCTGCTGCGAGCCATTTGGACGAAAGCCCTGCCCCAGATTTGGCGCTACGGCAAAACATTTTTGGGGTTGGTGTTTCGCCATCCTTTGGTGGGGGCTACGGCGATCGCCCGTTTGGATGACAATTCAATAATTTTGGTGCGACGCAAGGACGACGGTTTATGGTCCCTTCCCGGCGGTCTGGTGGACTGGGGAGAAACCGTTGAAAGTGGCGTGGTGCGGGAGGTACAGGAGGAAACAGGGCTGACCGTGACTCGCGTAGAGCGGCTGGTGGGGGTTTACTCGTCCGTGGGGCGCGACCCCCGGATGCACTCCGTATGTATTGCCGTAGCGGTCCATGTTCAGGGACAATTTGCGGTGGGCGATCGCCTGGAGATTTCCGGCATCCGCGCCTTTCCCATCGATCAAGTGCAACAGCTTATCAACACCTCGTCCCTGTCCCACGACCATGCCCGACAGCTTCAAGATTACTTCAGTGGGAGCACAGCCCTCCGCTAAAAATCCCAGGGCAAACCGACGCATCGGTCGACTACGACTTCCCCAGGGCGACTGGTTTTGGAAGGAAGACGGGCGGGGCACTCCGGTAATTTTTCTCCATGGCATGCCCGGCAGCAGTGACCAGTGGGACCACGTTCTGGACTCGATTATGGAAGACCATCGCGATCGCCTCCACTGTTTTGCGCCAGACCTACTGGGCTGTGGCGAATCCCTCTCCGCCATCGGTAGCTCGATCAAAAATCAAAGCGACGCCCTCCTCGCCTTCCTGGACGCGCTGGATTTGTCGCAGGTTTGGCTGGTGGGCACTTCTGTAGGGGCATGGATTGGCTGTGATTTGGCGATCGCCCATCCAGATCGTGTCACTGGTTTAATTTTGCTAGATCCCGACGGTGCAGTATTGCCAAAGCCTCTCCAGCGTCAACGCTGTCGCCAATACCGTTGGGCACGGCGATCGCTGCGCCGTCAGTGGCTTGGCATTGCCAAACGCTTCTCCCGCCGCGCCACTGCCCGCTGGAATCAGGTGCAATATCTGCGATCGCACGGGAATCAATTTAAACTATGGGACCGGCTGCTGATTAAACGATCAAAAGCGGAGCGCCAGGGGGAATGGATTAGCGGCAAGCTGGAGGGAGTAAAACAGCCAGTGCTCCTAATGCGCAGCGCCAGTCCCGACCCCATTAGCGGGCACAACTATCAGCACTTTTCCGGTGCACTCTCCCAAGCAAAACACCAGCCTCTGGATGCGCTACCCGACAGCCTCAGCGCCGCCTACATCAATAACAATCCCAACAGCATTCCGCTTATTGATCCCGTCAATAACCCGCCGGAAGCCAGCGCCGAAATCGCCCGGCACTTAACTCAATTCATTTTGTCACCCGACACCGCCGCCACAGCAACTGCCACACCATGACCGCACCGGATCAGCCCCAACCCGATCAGCTACGCCAACTGCTAGAGGCGATCGCCCAAGGGCAAGTTTCCCCCGATGCCGCCTACGACCAACTGAAAACCCTGCAATTTGAGGCGATCGACGATTTTGCTAAAGTCGACCATCAGCGTGCCCTGCGTACCGGCTTTCCTGAGGTAATTTGGGGACCCGGCAAAACCCCTGAACAGATTGCCCAAATTATGACCGCCATGGGCGATCGCACCAGCACCATCATGGTCACCCGCCTCGACGTCGACGCCTATCGATCGCTGCAAAGCCTCGTCCCCAACCTGCAATATTTCGACCGTGCCCGAATTGCGGCACTGCGACTTCCCGAAACCCTCTATCAACCTATCCATCCCGGTGAAATCGGTATTGTTTCCGCCGGCACCGCCGACCTTCCTGTTGCCGACGAAGCCGCCGTCACTGCTGAGCTAATGGGTTTTAAAGTAAAGCGCCTGTGGGACGTGGGTGTCGCAGGCATCCATCGCCTCCTCGCCCATCGGGAGGAGCTAACCCAATTTGACGTCATCATCGTCGCCGCCGGCATGGAAGGCGCTCTCCCCAGCGTCGTCGCCGGTCTCGTCAACAGCCCCGTAATCGCCGTTCCCACCAGCATTGGCTACGGTGCCCACTTCAACGGGCTCGCCGCCCTACTGTCCATGCTCAACTCCTGCGCCACAGGCATCGGCGTGGTGAATATCGACAACGGCTTCGGCGCGGCCATGCTGGCGGGACAAATTTTGAGGTGCAGCGATCGCCTAAGCCATCGCAATTAAATCTTTGTCCATGCAAGACAGCTCTCTGACGCCTCTAAAGCTCTTGCGGAAATAGAAACCGTGTCGCGCCCAGCAAAATCGCGCCCAGGCTAATTTGCGCAATGACGGGAATCGAAAAAAAGAAGCAGATCCAGCAAGCAGCCCCGACAGCCCCCAAAAGGATTAGAGGAACTTCATCGCCAGACGAAAGGCTTGCCACGAGACGGTAGGAAGCAATGGACGCCACCAGCAAAAATATGGAAGTGAGGCAGGTCGTGATCACAAGAGCACCCTTGCAACAACATTTTGTAATATTACCGATAGTTTCTCTTAATGGCAAGATGAAGCAACATTTCATCTGGACCGAATTTTCTAGGCGATCGCTATCAGTCTGTATCCTACGCAGCAAAAGCCTCCTATCTTTCGGCAAAATTTCTCAACTTTTTGAAATTGTCGGCTCCCAAAAAAGATAAATACTGATAGAATTCTGATCGCGATTTGTCTGAACCATTCATCCACACAAGCGATGCGGTTTAAGGAATCCAACATTGCCGATGTAGCTCAGGGGTAGAGCATTCGATTCGTAATCGAATGGTCAGCGGTTCAATTCCGCTCATCGGCTTTCTGATTCATGTCAGCTTTCAATTAAAACCGTAGCGAGCAATACAGCATGTCCGCAGTGATCACAAGCATGCTTTTAGAAGAACTTGAATCACAAACAGCGATTTGAGCCATTGTGAGCCATTGACGGTTGGAACTATGGATGTCGTTTGGCGTTGCCAAAACGAACCTAAGGCACACCATTGAGCAGGAGAAATTCTTCGACTGCTATTCCAATGCCACTCAAAGGTTCATTAGGACTTGCAAGGCATCCTGCCCATCGCCATTGTTTGAATTCAGCTAAAAGGTCAAACTCATAAAACAAATTCTCTGGAGCAGACTGAGTAGGAGCATAGCGGACAAAGTCTACGCGTAGACAATGCCTAGAAGCGAACAATGCGCTGCTGATCAACATGCTCTAAATTATCTTGGTGACATGCTATTTAGGGGCATCAAGCAAACTTAAGATCTAAGGTCGCAACAGCTTTGCACAGTGCCTTGCTAGAAGATCAGCAATTTTCGACGGAAGTTTTTTTTGAGTAGAAAAATGTCTGTTAGCTAAACTTTTCCTCTAACCCTGTCAGCAATTCAATGGCGATCGCTTGAAACTTCCGTTGAGACAGAGAAGAGCGCTTCAGAAACACCTCCATAGCGTTTACAGATTTGTCAGTAAATATCTTTCCGATTGAATGACAACCCTACTGCTATGAATATGCAAGTGGCATTAACTGTACAGGGATCAACAACCTATCGGCAAACCTCAATATAAACATAAAGAAAAATCGCGATTTACATGCAAAGGATCTAAAAGCGAATCATAATATTGAAAAGGAAACATTATGAGCACATGCTTCATAGTGATTGAGCCTTTCCTAGGCTTGGCCGCCACTCTATAACCACTGCTCCAGCCTTTTAAAGCTGTGCTGCGTCGTATACCGATATCAAGCTTCGAATTGCTGTCATTTTTTGGCTTAAGGTTAAGACTTTACTGTTTTACCACCTAATTATTCGACACCTTCTGTTCAGTTTTGGATGTTTAACCGTCAATTCTCAGCCAGAGCTTTGGGTTGAAAAATTGACGCTCAGTCTCACTCGATACGCCGATCACCCCACAGAGCTCCAAGGATGAAATCTTAATAAAAAAGGGAGGATGAAATCTTCTGAGGGCTTTTTGTGTAAGTGTTTAGTCCGGCCGATCTGCTTACCCATCTAAATTTCGCATTTATTCAGTCGCGTTTATCCAATCGTCTTAGTCTGCTCACCTGAATCGACTCTAATTTGATTGGTCTAGTCGACAAATTTATTTAGCTTTTTTACCCGCTCACCGACACTTTTTGTACCAGCACTATGGCTATTAAAAAACTTTCAAATAAAAAAAATCCGGGCATTACATTAACCCAGCGCACCCTTGAAGAGCGAGTGACCGCCTCCCACACGGAAATTGTTCATTGTCCAAATTGTGGACAGCATGCTGAACGCCAGCATATCCAAGACTCCCGTGTCACTCGAACTCAATGCTCGTCCTGCGATTATTTGATGGTGACCTGCTCTTTAACAGCGCGAGTTATTGAGGCTTACTATCCCGGCATGTACCCTTCTTAAACGCAGGGTTATAGGAAACTGAAGCTTCACTGACTTTGCATGAGCTGACTCGCGAGAAATCGGCGAGTCAGCTCATGCAAAGCCAGTGAGCCAGCTCTCCCCGCCCCAAGGAGCTGCCCCCACCATGCTGCAGAGCCTTATGGCGAGGGCGTTTCGCTTGAGCAATTTGTGTTAACTCCAGCAGCGGCAGTTTTTCTGCCTGTGCCATCCCTTTTATCTATGCCATGCGACGGCGAAGCAACGGTTGAGCTATGGCTAATAGCACCAGGTCCATCCCCAGCAGAACCAAAAGGGCGACTCCAAAACTAACATCGCCGAAGGGAGCGGATAGGACGATGTTACTGAAGCTCAATTCGCTGTGGAGGTAAAGGTAGCGAATTGGCTCAATGGCGTAGGTGAGGGGGTTGAGGGCAGCGACCCACTGTAGCCACAGGGGCATAAAGCTGATGGGGACGAGAGCCGTGCTGGAAAAGAGCAGGGGCAAATTAACGACGAAAATTGTGGCGAGTAACTCAATGTGACCGGGGAGAGCAAAGGCGACTCCTAAGCTTAGGGCGGTTACTCCTAGGACCAACATTACGATGATGGCGGCAACGACGACTAATCCAATTCCCGTGGGAATACCGGCACCGAGCAGGAGACCGGCCCCCATTATGACCGCCGTTTGAATCAGGGTGAGGGTGGTTATGAAGAGGGCAGAGGCGAGGACGATGGAGAAACGAGAGCTTAGGGGGGCGACGAGAAAGCGGTTAAGAAAGCCAAATTCTCGGTCGAACATGATGGGTAACCCCGCGTTTAGGGCCCCACTGAAGGCGGTGAAGACAATTATGCCTGCGCCTAGAAATTCACCGTAGGCGGTGCTGTTGCCGAATAGATCTTTTGGAACATTCTGGAATAGGGCTCCGAAGAGAATCAGCCACATTAGGGGCTGAATAATGCCGGCGATTAGGGTGCTTGGGCGGCGTTTTAGTTGGATAAAAAGGCGTTTGGCCATTGCCAGGGTTTCCTGGGCGAAGTCGGCAATGGGGGTTTCGGGGCGATTGCGCCAAGCTGCCCACTCGTCACTGGCGGCGGGTAGGGAAAAATCCGTTGGAGCTTTTGAGGTGGTCATTAGGCAATCAAAGTCTAAGTCACGGTCCTGGCAAAGTTATTTTTACCAGGGTTCGTATCAGGATTAGTCAAGTTTGCTACTAAGGCACAGTCGGTCAAGCCGAGGCTGCTCAAATACCCTTCGTGGCTTTCTAATCCTAGAACATCCCTTTTGGCGATGGGCAGAGTCTGTAATAACGGTTTTCAGACTTTCTGTTGAGCCACTGGTCCAAATTTACCGTTGCGTTTGTCGTTTTATGGTTGCTGCTGGCGGGTGGAGGTTATGCAACGGACATGGGAATTTCGTTTGCAGAAGCCTCGGAAGGGAGGGCTCCTATCTGTTTAAATTCCTGCTGGAGCTGGTTGAGGATTCGACGGGAGGTCGCTTTGGCAGAGGATTGTTGGCAGGCGCGAGTGGAGATGGGTTGACCAATGATGATGGCAATTTCGCTCCTAAATTTTGGACCTTGGGGACCGTAGTCGAGGTGGCTGGGAACGATGGATATGTCGCGGGTTTGGTCACTTGAGACGGATCCGGTGGGGCGATC
>JBCCTE010000177.1:0-6428 GCA_039198915.1 Cyanobacteria bacterium P01_D01_bin.73
AACATTTACAAACCGCGTCGACGAAGTCCCCCTGCGATCGCTCCCATCGCCAGGTCTTAAGTAAAAAACCATCCTGCACCAGCATTTTGCGGCACGCCGTCAGACTCAGATGTGTCTGGATATGCAGGTGGAGGAGTTGAAGGCGTGCCGCAAAATGCTGGTGCAGGATGGTTTTTTACTTAAGACCTGGCGATGGGAGCGATCGCAGGGGGACTTCGTCGACGCGGTTTGTAAATGTTCGGCGATGCAGAGTTCAGACCCGACATGCACCTGGGTTTTAGTGCAAGCAACGGTGGGGTCGCCGGCTTTGGATGCGGCTCGGGCGGATGTGTCCTATCGCGATCGCCTGCTGAACGGTGTGGCGGCGGCGACTCAGGAGCTGTTGTCCATTGAGGATCATTCGGCGGCGATTAATCGGGGTTTAGAGACCTTGGGGGAAACAACGGAGGCGGTTCGAGCTTATGTGCTGCGTAATTATCCCCATCCGGTGACGGGGATGCCGCTGGCGAACTTGCGTTGGGAGTGGTGCTTGCCGGGGAAGGTGGAGCCACAAATTGAGAACTTAGAGCTGACGAATCTGTCCTACCACGAGGTTCTTCAGGATTATTACGACGATCTGTGTAACGGGGATGGGGCGTCGGTGCCTTCGAAGGCGATGGGGGGGGCGCTTCAGCATTTAGCTTCTTCTTCTTCCCAGACGCTGCTGCTGCCGATTTTGGTCCACGGGGACTTGTGGGGTGTGTTGGGGCTGGAGCGAACTGGGCGATCGCGATCGTGGCTGCGGGCTGAGCAGTCGATTCTGGCGGCGGCGGCGGCGAGTATTGGCGGCGCGATGTATCGCCACCAGGCGGATGCTCAGTTGTCACGGTTTAATCACAAGCTGGAGGAGCTGCTGCGTCAGCGGACGTTTACGTTGAAGGCGGCGGTGCGCCAGCTTCAGCAGGAGATGAGCCAGCGGGAGCAGGCAGAGCTACAGATGCAGCACAATGCGCTGCACGATCCGCTAACGGGGCTGCCGAACCGGGATTATATTTTGAATGTGCTGAACAGCATGGCGGCGACGGCGAAGGGCACCCAGGACGATGCCCGGGTGGCGGTGCTGTGGGTGGATTTGGACCGGTTCAAGGTGATTAATGGCAGCATGGGGCACCAGGCGGGGAATCAGGTGCTGATGGCGGTGGCTGAGCGGCTGCGGATGTGTGTCCAGACCCAGGGTGGCTTGGTTGGACGCCTGGGGGGAGACGAGTTTGTGATTGTGCTGCCTAGGGTTCGCGATCGCCGCTTGGCGGAGACGGTGGCTCAGCAGGTGCATCAGACTCTAGGGGAGTCATTGACGATTAATCAGCAGCAGGTGTTTGTGACGGCCAGCATTGGTATCGCGCTAGGCAACGTGAATAAGCGTAGTGGCGATGCGATTTTGCGGGATTCGAATCTGTTTATGCGCCGGGCGAAGATGATGGGGCGATCGCGCAATGCAACCTTTGATCCGGCGATTCACCAGCAGATGTTGGCTGATTTACACCTGGAGACTGAACTGCGGCAGGCTGTTAGTGAGCTGGAAGGATCGTGTCTGGAGCACTTAGCGGAGGGCAGCTACTTAAACCAGCGAGATAGTCCTTTTAAGCTCCACTATCAGCCCATTGTGGATCTGAAAACCGGTAAGATTCGTGCCTTTGAGGCGCTGATTCGCTGGCAGCATCCCCATCTGGGCAATATTTCGCCGGGGCAGTTTATTCCCATTGCCGAAGAGACGGGAGTGATCGAGCCGCTGGGGCTTTGGATTCTGTCCCAGGCGTGCCACCAGCTGCGGTTATGGCAAACAGAGTTGCGCTATCCCCAGCTTGAGGTGTCGGTGAATCTATCGTGCCGTCAGTTCAGTCAGCATAATTTGCTGGACCATGTGGATGCGGTGCTGGGGGAGACGGGGCTGGATCCTCGCCGCCTGAAGATTGAAATTACTGAGAGTACGCTGGCGGATAATTACAACAAGGCGATGACGGTCCTCCATGAGCTGCACGATCGCTCGATTCAGCTATGTATGGATGATTTTGGGACGGGCTATTCATCCCTGAGCTATCTGGATCGATTCCCGCTGGATGTGCTGAAAATTGACCGGTCCTTTGTGATGAGGCTGAAGGGGAAGTCGAACAAGGCGGCAATTGTGCGGGCGATTTTGGGAATGGCGGACAGTTTGGGGATGAATGCGATCGCGGAGGGAGTGGAAACCTCGGAACAGCTGCGGGCGCTGAATCATCTGGGTTGCCGCTACATTCAGGGATATTTCTATTCGCCGGCGGTGGATGCCCATTCTGCCCAGCAGCTATTGCGTTCTCACTATGATCCGCTGCTGACGGAGGCACCGTCGCCGGTGGAGTTAAAGAGCGATCGCGACCATTGGGCTGAGGAGAGGCTGGCTTAGCGGTTAGTTTTGACTTCCTAGGACGCGGATGTCTTCTCGATAGAAATGTTGGCGATCGCCCTCTACGGGGCTGTCGTCATCGCCCAAATTATCCAGGATTACGGTGATAGCTCGCCTGCCGACGTGGGCAACCGTTCCCTGACGACCATTCCACTGGGGGTCGCCATCGGGGCGTTCAACGGCAATGGTGACGCGATCGCCTACGGCAACTTCTGGTACCCCCGGCATCTCATTGGCTTTCCATAGAATCCAGTCCCGAACCCAGTAATTGACGAATTCTGGCGATTCATCCTGGGGACAGTGACCCGCTTCTTCTAGGGCAACAAATTTTTCGACGCAGGCATAGTCCTCAAACTGACGCCCCATATCCACTGGCTCCCACGGATCCTCTGTGCCCCACAAGATTGCTACGGGGCAGGGGTCGGGGCGATCGCTCAGAGTTTGCAGCAAATCCTCCGGCAATGGTCCTTGGGAGTAACCGGTGAACGCCAGAAATACGTCCGCTGCCCCCGGATCTCCCGCCGGCTCCATCAGAATATCTACCAGCTCATCGGTGACGGCTTCTGGTTTGTGATAAGCCTGGGTCAAAATATTTTTTACGGTTTTGGGGCGGGCAAGCTGGCGGAAGAACCAGTGACCGATCGCCTTACGCTTCAACACCTGTTGCAGGAGCGGTGCCCCGATGCGCTTATACCAGGGCTGTTGGGCGAGACGGCGATCGTGCAGCAGTCGCAGGGAGCAATTTAGCAGCCACATTCCCCGCACCAGTTCTGGAGCATCCACCGCCGTTTGCAGCGCCACGACGCAGCCGATGGAATTGCCCACCAAAAAAGTCGGCTCTCCAATCACTTCCTGAGTAAAGGCCTGTAACTGTTGGGACCAGGTGTCAAAGGTGTAGCCGGGGGCTGCCGGGTCGGGTTTGTCGGACCCACCAAATCCCAGTAGGTCGATCGCAAACACGCGGCAGCTTTCTGCCCAAAAGGGGACGTTTTTTCGCCAGTGTCGCCAGGACGCCCCGAAGCCGTGAACCAGCAGCACCGCTGGTCCTGACTCGCCCATTTGCTGATAGCAGATGCGATGCCCGCGCCATTGCCACTGGTAGGGACAGGCGGGAAGTTGGGGGGCGATCGCCTGGGCAGATGGTTCACCGGATTTCGGCAGTAGGTCTAGATTGTTGGTCATGGTGCGGTCCCTTACCCAGTTTTCCTTACCCGTTTTTCAACGTAGGTTTCGCGGCGATCGCTACGTTTCTTAACAGTTTAGGATAGAACTTCGTTTAAGCGGCTGCGGGGTGGGGCGATCGCCAACGCAAGATGATTCTGGCTCCTGGGTTGGTTAGCATTGGAGAAGATTTCCGCTTGCTGCGTCTCACTAATCGCCCCCGCCAATGCTTTGGAATTCTGATCGTAAACAGGCTTTCCGTGCCGCGCTGCTGGATGTGTATCGCAGTTATGGCGAGCTGCAAATTTTTACGCGGGATGCGCTGGATAAAAATTTGGAAGAGGTTGCCAGTAGTCGCAACAATTTGACGGCAGTTGTGTTTGACCTGGTGGAGTGGGCGGATTCGAAGAAGCGATTGCCAGATTTATACGACTACTTCTGTACCGATCCTGACCATGACGTTCGTCTAGAAGTTAACGCTGGCGATCGCCCCACCAATACATCCACCAATCTCGGACCAACGAATCTTGGGAAATATCGGCGGGCGATTCCCAAGTTTGTGGGGCGCGATCGCGCGATGGACCAGTTGAGCAAGCTGCTGGCGAATAACGAGATAGTGGCGATCGCGGCGGCGGTGTCCGGTATGGGTGGGTTGGGGAAGACGGAGCTGGCTTGGCAGTGGGCGCATCGGGAGTATTTGGCGGGGCGGTTTCCTGGGGGTGTGGTGTGGCTGGATGTGGCGGCGGGGAATCCGGGGGAGCAGTTGGTGCTGTTTTGTCAGGCGGAGTTTGGGGAGGATATTTTGCCGGAGCTGCCCACCCTTGAGGAGCGCGTGGATTTTTGCTGGCGGCATTGGGCGGACTGGCGATCAGGAGATGTGCTGGTGGTGTTTGATGATGTGTCCTATGACCGGGATGCGGCGAAGATTCAGGAGTTGCAGCCGGGGGGCGGGGCGTTTCGCACCCTGTGGACGACGCGGGATAAGTGGGCGGGGGTGCGACTGTATCCGTTGGATAAGCTGGAGGATGGGGCGGCGCGGGAGCTGTTGGCGAGCTACATTGACGAGGCGCGGCTGGGGGCGGAACCGGAGGCGGTGGAGAAGTTATTGCGCTGGTTTGAGGGGTTGCCGCTGGGGTTGGAGTTGGCGGCGCGGTATTTGGCGCTGGATGATTGGCTGTCGGTGGCGGAGTATTTTGAGGAGCTGACCTTAACCCACGAGTCGTTGGAGGCGCGACCGGAGATGCGCTATCCCAATGGGGTGGAGGCGGCGATCGCGATTAGTTGGGGGCGGCTAAACCCGGAAACGGAGAACGGGCAGGCAGCACAGCAGGTGGCAATGGCATTGGGACTATTTGGGGCTGCTCCGATACCGGTGTTGCCAAAGTGGCAAAAGGAATGGCGTAAACCATTGCAACGATTGGTGAATTTGCATTTGGTGGAGCGGGACAAGACGGTAATAGTGTTGCATCCGTTGGTCCGAGAATTTGTGCGGGGACAGTTATCAGGGGGACTGGAAGAGGAACTGCGGCGGTTGGTGGCGTCGGCGATTCTGGCGGAAGGGCAAAAGATCGAATTTCCGCTTACGATAGCGCAAGCGCGAGAGTATGCGCCTTGGATTCCCCATCTGGAAGAGGTGGCAGTGGAGTTGATGCCTTGGGTAGCGGATGATGCCGTGATGATGCCTTGTACTGGAATTGCTTGGTTTTATGAAGGGCAGGGGATGTATGAAGCGGCAGAACCGTGGAAGAAGCGTTGCGTGGCGGTGGCGCGGGAGCGGTTGGGCGATCAGCATGTGAATACAGCAGGGGCAATCAATAATCTGGCGTTGTTATACACGTCGCAAGGGAAGTATGAATTGGCTGAACCACTTTACCTAGAAGCCTTGGCAGCTGACCGTAAAAACCTTCCAGTCAATCATCCTTCGCTAGCAATTCGCTTCAACAACCTGGCAGAACTATATCGGTCGCAAGGAAAGTATGGGTTAGCCAAACCGCTTTACCTTGAAGCTTTGGTGATCGACCGCAAGAGTCTCCCTAGTCATCATCCCCAGTTAGCTACCCACCTCAATAACCTAGCGCTGCTATATGACTCACAAGGAAAGTATGAGTTAGCCGAACCACTCCACCAAGAAGCCTTGGCGGTTAAACGCGAAAGCCTCCCGGCGAATCATCCCTCATTAGCGATCAGCCTCAACAATCTAGCGAATTTGTATCGGTCGCAAGGGAAGTATGAGTTAGCCAAACCGCTCTACCAAGAAGCCCTGGCGATTGATCGCGAGAGTCTCCCGGCAAATCATCCTGATTTAGCCATTCACCTCCACAACCTGGCATATCTATACCGAACGCAAGGGAAGTACCGGCAGGCCGAACCTCTATGTAGAGAAGCTTTGGATATTTTTCGTGAGAATCTCTCGGCAGAACACTCATACATAGCTATCGGTCTTTGCAACTTGGCAATGGTTTATCAACCACAAAGAAAATATGAGGAAGCTGAGCCACTCCTCCTCGAAGCACTAGCGATTTTAATCGACGGTTTGGGAGACGAGAATCAGGACACGCAGAATTGCTTGGAGTACATCACCTATTTCTACCAAACTGCTCTCGCCGCAGGACACCCCGACACCCGCCTCCGCAACCACCCCCTCGGCGACCTCATCCGCTCCCGCCTCAACCAACCAGACTAATGGTCACCACCACCGCAAAACTGACCCCAGACGAATACCGCGATGGAGAAATCTTCGAGATGCCCGGAGGCTTGATCGACCATAGCCGCATCATCACCGACCTGATGTTCGCCCTCGGCCTACTGCTCCAAGACACCGATATCGAAATCTATGGCAGCGACTGCG
>JBCCTE010000178.1:0-6386 GCA_039198915.1 Cyanobacteria bacterium P01_D01_bin.73
ACGTCATCCTGCTTGCCCATATCGCCTTGAACCGCGATCGCCTCACCGCCAGCATCAGCAATCAGCTTCACCACCTCATCAGCCGCACCGCTGGAGGATGCATAGTTAACAACCACCTTGGCTCCCTCTGCGCCCAGCGCCAACGCCGCCGCTCGACCAATTCCTCGAGAACCGCCGGTAATTACCGCCACCTGATCCGCCATCCGCTGTTCGCCCACAAGTCCGCTCCTTCGCTATCTTGCTAACTGTATTTCGCTAACTTTTTTGCAACACTCACAATAGATTAAGCCTGCAATTTGCGCCATTTCGCCTGCACATCGCCAATGGAATAAAGCGTCTCAAATTCCAAATTATTTTCGGCATACAACGCTGCGCCGCCCTGCTCGCGATCGACCAGGGAAATGACCCGCATCACGTTGTAACTCGCCGCCTTCAAACGCTCCACCGCCTTCAATGCCGAGCCCCCAGTGGTCACCACATCTTCCAAAACCACCACCGACGCCCCATTCTTCAGCGCCGGACCTTCGATGTAATCCATCGTGCCGTGCCCCTTCGCCTCCTTGCGAATAATCAGCGCCGGAATCGGGGCTCGCTCATAGGCAGACACCACGCTAACGGCACTAACAATCGGGTCCGCGCCCAGGGTCAGTCCCGCCACCGCATCGGTCCCTTGCGGCAACATCGGCAGCAACAGCCGCCCGATCGCCAACGCCCCTTGGGCATCCAGAGTCACCGGCTTGCAATTGATGTAGTAATCGCTTTTTTGCCCAGAAGATAGGGTGAAATCCCCTTCCTTGTAGGCAGCTTTGCAGAGGAACGTAAGCAGGCGATCGCGCAGGTCAGTGGGCACAGCGGTATCAGTGGCCCAAGCTTTATCTACGGTCATTGCAGAAGTTGGCGAAACAGCCTGTAAATTATCGCACTTAAACTCTCCTACGATGCACCGTCGGGTCCTGCCGCCTACTCAGAAGGACCATTCAAATCGCTGGGGCTGGCGGCGGGATATTTCGAGAGGTCGTCGTAGGTGGTTTGCCGCTGCTGGGTTAGCTGGTGGAGGTACTGCCGATCGCGATGGTAGTCGTCCATATGTCCCTGCTGCTGATTAAACGCCCGATCCAACGCCGCCTCCAACTCCTCCGCACTACGAATCACCGGTTCCGCCTGGGGAGCCAGCGCTAAAGGTCCCTGACTAACAAGCGCGCTTCCTGGCAAAGGACGGCGGGTTTTAAGGTCAATCACCTTAGCCAACGGCGACGCCGACTCTCCTTGAACAGGCGTGAAAAACTCTAAATCCAGGTCGCCACTGTCCAAAAAATCTTGATATTTTTGGCTCAGCACCTGGTAGTGCAAATAGGACCGCAGCCAGGCATCCAGCAGATATCGGCAGCGCTTGGCACAGGTCAGACTTTCCATCGCCGCCGTCGCCGATCGCACCGACAATTCCGGTCGCGCCAGATCCAGTCGTCCGATCTCATCCAAATTCAACAGCGGCTGAATCGGCAGCAAATCCTCACTGGAAAACTCCGGCGAACTCAGCAGCTCCGTCCGGAAATCCAGCGCTTCATCATCGTCACCGCTACTGGCTCCCAAATCCTGCTGACTTTGCTCCAGCCGCAGAATCTGCCGCCACAGGAACCGATGGTGGGACATGCCAAATTCCAGCTCTCGCTCCTCCAACACTGCCCGCACCATGGGGCGATGGCGCGGACAGTGCAAATAAATTTGTAATAATTCTGCCTCCGCCTCCTGCCGCAAGCTAGTGTCCGCTGGGCGCTGCCACTCCTTCGATCGCCCCTGCCAGCGCTGTCCCTTCACCTGCGATCGCAAATCCTGCTCAAGCTGCAGCGTAAACCTGCTGTCCTGCTGCCCCAGCCGCTCCGCGCACACCCGCGTATAGTGACTGCGCAGCGCTGGGTTGGGTAGCTTGCCCAGGAGTTTGACTAGGTTGGCGATCGCCCCCTGGAACTGGTCCGCCTGGCGTAAATCCTGTCCGTCTAAAGCCCGCTCAATTTGCCAGTCCAACCACAGGGGCGCATCGTCCACGAGCTGAAAATATGCCGCCGGGCTATGGCTTTTCAAAAACTCGTCGGCATCCTTACCGCCGGGTAAATTCAACACCCGCAGCTGCACATCGCCGTTATAAGCCAGAGTTTCCAGCTCCCCGATCGCCCGCACCGTCGCCTTCTGACCCGCCCCATCTGCGTCGAAATTTAGAACAACTCGCTTCGAGTCCGTAAACCGCAGCAGCAGCTTCACCTGGGCCGCACTAAACGCCGTCCCCAACGCCGCCACCGCATTGCTTAACCCCGCCGCGTGCAGCGCAATCACATCGAAATACCCCTCCACCACGATCGCCCCATCCCGACTGGCGATCGCCTGCTTCGCCTTATCCAGCCCAAACAGCGTCCGCCCCTTATCAAACAGCGCCGTCTCCGGTGAGTTTAAATACTTCGGCTTGGCATCATCCGTCAGCCCCCGCCCACCGAAAGCAATCACTCGACCCTGGGGATCGCAAATGGGAATCATTAGGCGATCGCGAAACCGGTCGTAAAATCCCTGCCCCGACTTGCGCGGCACCACCAACCCCGCCGCCTCCACAACGGACACGGGAAACTGCTTCTGCTCCGTCAAATAGCGAAACAGCGTATCCCAGCCCCCCGGCGCGTAGCCCAGCTGAAACTGCTGAATTACCTCCGGCGATAGCTGCCGCTTTTCCGTCAAATAGGTCAGCGCGTGGTGTCCCTGAACCTGATGCAGCGCGTGCTCGAAGAATTTACTGGCGATCGCCATAATTTCGTACAGGCGATCACGCTCCGATAACTGGCGCTGAAGTTCCTGGCGCTTCTCTGGCTCCAGGGTTTGCACCGGCACCTGGTACTTCTGGGCCAAATCCATCACCACATCGGTGAAAGACCGCTTATCCAGCTCCATCAAAAACTTGATTGAATTCCCACCCGCGCCGCAGGAAAAGCAATAGTAAAACTGCTTTGTTGGGCTGACCGAAAAGCTGGGCGACTTATCGTCGTGGAACGGGCACAGCCCCACAAAATCGCGACCCTGCTTCTTCAGCGCCACCCGCTCCGAGACCACATCAACAATGTCGCCCCGCTCCTTAACCGCCTCAATGGTGTTGGGATGAAGTCGCATGAAATGCCCCGAAAAATGCCCCGAAAACGTTGGTTCGGCGAAAGCCCCCCTTACCAAGGGGGGAAGCAATGCCAGCTTTTTTGGGCGTCGAACTGACGTCTAGAAAAGCCGCCTATTGCTGTCCTCATCGTAGCTCGCTCGCAATGCCCAGTTCCCTACTGAAGCAGCGAGCAAGGTTAATCTTTACAGCCATATTTCTACCGCGACTTTATGGCTGATTAAGTTCTGTTTCCAGCGTTGATAGCGCCCTAGCGATCGCCCCATCATCCTGGCTGCGCCCACCGCCATAATCCCCATCCGTCAGCCCCACCAAATCCGCCTGCACCTCTAAAATCTGCACCTCCGCCTCAAATTGCTCCAACGCCCGAGCCCCCTCCCCAGTAATCGAATCCAACGACTCCCGCACCCGCAAAATCGCCGCTGCCGATCGCGATCGCGCCATCAATAGATCCCGCTGTCGCCGCGCCTCCATCACCCGCTGCTCCAACTGCGCCAACGTCCCCCGCAGCCGCTGCACCAATTCCCGCCGTTGCCCGAGCTGCCCATCCACCTGTTCAACAATCTTGCGATAGGGCTGCCACTTCTCCAGCGCTGCCACGGCTTCGGTCTCCATTCCCCGTGCCAAGGCATCCCGCGCCTGGGTGTACCAAAAATCCACCTGCCCCTGCGCCGTGTGCCGTTCCCGCTCCAAGCGCTTTTGCAGGGCGATCGCCTCAGCCACCCCCTGCCGCAGGGTCAATAAATCTGCCTGAAGCTGCCCAACTCGCTGATTAACCTCCCGTTCAGCCTCCAGGACAGGATCGCGCTTCCCACCCCCAAGACCTTGTGCTAATCGCTTCCAAATCCCCACGCCATCCTCTCAGGCTTTGCCAACCGTGAATCAGCCCAAGCCTAGCTATCGGATTTAGCGTCATCAGACTTAGTATCTTCCGGCTTAGCGTCACTGGCGCCAGCTCCCTTGGGATGCAAAATACGAATCGTCAACCCTTCGCCCTGCAGTCGCTTAGCTAAGGTTTCCGCCTGCCCTCGCTTGTCCAACGCAGCAAACTGGATATATAGCTCGCCCGCTAGCTTACGCACATAGGCATCGGGGACAAACTGCCGCGCCTGAGCCAGAAGCGCCTCGCGATCGCCCGGATTGTTGGTTTTGTAGGGCTCAACCACGTAGAAATACCCCGTCCCATCGGCAGGGATCTCAGTCACCTCCGGAGCCTTCTGATTCTTGTTCTCCGCCTTCTTATCACCCTCCTCGGCATCCTTATCCTGAGCCGACGGCTGATCCCCAGCCCCAGCCGTTGCGCCTCCTAGGGGCACCTGGGTAACCGACGGAATAGTCGCATTAGCCAGCACCTCGATATTCTCTTCCTTATCGCCCGACGACTGCTCCCGCTCTGGAAGGCTTAAATTCTCCAAATCCAGCCCGCCAAACTCCTGATTCGCAACCTCCGGTCCCGGCACCGATGCACTCTCTTCCACCGGTCTGCTCCTCGCCACCTCAGAGCCATCAGACTCTCCCTCCGCGATCGCCGCCGACGGATCCAAGACCTCTAACCCGGTTGCATCAGCGATCGCCCGAAACACCTGAGCCACCTGCAAAAACCGATCACTATCGGGATAATTGGCGTAGTAGGTCCAAGCCGTCCCCGCAGTCATCATCAAAATCGTGGCAACCCCAGCCCCGCTCCACCAGCTCTTCTTACGTTGAGACTTCGCCGCTCGGCGCTGCTCCCGCACGCTAGGGAAAGCGTAGGATTCCGGCGATGGCAGCCCCTCCAACGAGCCGCCTCCCAAGCTGGCAAAATTCTGCGTCTGCTGAAGCAAAGCGCTCGCCTGATCCAACGCCGCTTTCTCCAAAGGCTGATTTTCCAAAGCCGTCTTGGGATCAGGCAATGGCTGCTGGGCAATGGAAGGACGCTGGGTCAGCGCATCTCCGAGTTCTGTATGGTCCCCAACTAGCTCACCCGGCCCATCCAAGGGCGCGATCGCCGAGACTTTGCCCAATCCATCCGCATCGCTCAACTGCCCCGACGACAATTGGGATGGAGCAACGTTTATCCCGCCCTCATCCACAGGCAGCGCCTCTGGGCGACCGCTTTTCGGGGACAGGCCAACCCAAAACCGCCGAATACCGCCATTGGGGCGAGGGCGCGATCGCCGGTACCGAGCCAGCTCCCGGTCCAGATCCACATCCAAACTTTCCAGTGCCACTTGCAGGACTGGATGAACGCTATTACCAGCATCTCGGGAATTAGATTGGCGTCGATTTCGAGTGCGCATAAACAAATAGAATCTTTAACTCGTTGTCGAATGCCTTAGGTAACCTTACGGATTCCACATAGGAAAGACCGTTCATTCAAAATACGAATCATGCAAAATGCAAAGTATTGACTTGCAAAAATTCGCAGAAACCGGGCAATTGGAGAGGCGACCTGTTGTTTAGATAGTCTCTCTCAAGCCTGCGGAAGAGAGCCACAATGTCACAAGCTTACACAAGTTTTCTGGTCTCAGCCTTGGATCAGCGCTCCTTAGCCCTGTTTTAGCAGCTATCCAGCAATACCACAGGTGTTAAGCCCATTGCCGATCAGCACAATCGAAATGGCAAACACAACTTGAAAAATGCATCTCCAAAGAGCGCATTTCACCAGAACACGCCTAGAAAACATTCAGTCAGTGATAACCCAAACCATGGGCAACTTCGACCCAATCAGTCATGTTTTGGCAAATGTAGAGCAAAACCCGCACTGGCAACAGCGTCAGCAACTACGGCGTATTTGCAATAACTGGGAAGCGATCGTCGGGAAGACCGTGGCTGAGCACGCCCGCCCCGTCGCCGTAAAAAATCAGCAGCTCAGGATCGCCACCACCAGCAATAGTTGGTCCCAGAATCTAATGTTCGAACGGCAGCGACTGCTAAAAAAACTGAACCAGCACTTTCAAAGCGCCCCCCTCAATCCCCCTATCCACCAGCTCCACTTTTCCACCGCCCGCTGGACTCAGCCCAAGCCTGCCCCAGTCGCTCCACAACAAACGGTACGCGATCGCCAACCCTCCCAAACCAGAAATAGCTCCCCCTCTCAGGGCATCACAGCCAAACAAGCCTTTGACAACTGGGCTCAACACATCCAACAGCAAACCAGCGCTTACCCCCCCTGCCCCATCTGCAAAGCCCCCACCCCACCCCAAGATCTAGATCGCTGGCAATGCTGCTCCCCTTGCGCAACCCACCAGTGGCGAACCAT
>JBCCTE010000179.1:0-6370 GCA_039198915.1 Cyanobacteria bacterium P01_D01_bin.73
CCCCAACGCCTCAATCTTAGCCTTAGCATCGCTGCGACTGAGGGTCGGCAATGTGCCCGTTAATACAAAGGTTTTGCCCGCGAAGGCGAGGGAATTAACCGTAGAGACGGCGGCGGTGGCGGTGTGTTCCAGGGATAAACCGTACTGGCGCAGCTGCTCAATTAGCTGGCGATTGGCATCCACCGCAAACCATTGCCCCAGCGATCGCGCAATTTCCTCACCAATGCCAAACACCGCCGCAATTTCCTCTTCAATGGCCCCCATCAGCTTTTCAACGGACGGAAAATTTTCCACCAGCGTCTTAGCATTCACCGCTCCAATTAACGGAATCCCCAGTCCGTACAGCACCCGCGCAAAGGGCTGTTGCTTCGACTGGGCGATCGCCGCCACCAGCTTCTCCGCCGACTTTTTGCCCATGCGCTCCAGCGGCAACAGCTGATCCAGCGTCAGGGTGTACAAATCAGCAATAGATTTGACCAAGCCCGCATCCACCAACTGCCCCACCAATTTTTCGCCCACGCCTTCAATATCCAGCGCGTTACGGCTCGCCCAATGGCGCAAACTTCCCCGCAAAATTGCCGTGCACGAGGCGTTAACGCAGCGGGTTTTTGCTTCCCCCTCCGGTCGAATTGTCGGCGCGTCACACTTGGGGCAGGTTTGGGGCATCGTCACCAGCAGGGCACCGGAAGGACGCAGCTCCGGCAAGGTTCGCAGCACCTCCGGGATAATCTCCCCCGCCTTCCGCACCACCACCGTGTCGCCGATATGAATATCCAGCTCCGTTAGGCGATCGCTATTGTGCAGCGTTGCCCGTGAAACCGTCGTTCCCGCCAGGGGCACCGGTGCCAGCTCCGCCACTGGGGTAATCGCCCCCGTTCGTCCCACCTGAAAAGTCACTCCCAACAATTGGGTCGGCGCTTCCTCGGCGGCATATTTATAGGCGATCGCCCAGCGGGGAAATTTTTGCGTAAAGCCCAAATCGTCCTGCAACCGGCGATTATTCAGCTTAATCACCACCCCGTCGGTCATATAGGACAGGTCGTGGCGATCGCGATCCCAAGTTTCGCAATAGCCTTGCACCGCTGCGATATCTGCACACAGCTCCCGATTGGGATTGACCCGAAATCCCAGCGCCTCCAGCGTTTGCATCGTCTCCCAGTGCGATCGCGGCCACCCCGTCGGCTCACCGCTCGGTTCCTGGCTGGTGTCAATCTGCAAAACGTAGGCGAAAAAGTCGAGACTCCGTTCCGCCACGGTGCGCGAATCCAACAGCCGCAACGTCCCCGCCGCAGCATTGCGAGGATTGGCAAATAAATTTTCCCCCGCCGCCTGGCGCTGCTGATTCATCGCCTCAAAACTCGACAGCGGCAAAAATGCCTCGCCCCGAATTTCAATCCGCCCCGGTGGTCGATCCCACCCTGCCGCCTCCCACTGCAAGCGCAGGGGAATTGACCGGATAGTTTTGACGTTCTGGGTAATTTCCTCGCCCTCGCCGCCGTCGCCCCGCGTCGCCCCCCGCACCAGCAGCCCGTTTTCGTAGGTCAATGCCAGCGCCGAGCCGTCAATTTTTAGCTCGCAGACATAGCCTGCCGCCGAATCCGCACCCTCAATCGCGATCTCCTGCTGCTGGGCATAGCGCTGCCACTTATCCTCCCAGCCCTGAAGCTCCTCGCCATTGAAGGCATTCTCCAGGCTAAACAGCGGAATATGGTGGCGCACTGTTTCGAATTGGCTGGCCGGGCGATCGCCCACTCGCTGGGTTGGACTATCCGGCGTCACCAGCTCCGGAAATTGCGTCTCTAAATCCTGAAGCTCCCGGTACAGCCGGTCATAAACCGCATCCTCCATAATCGGGTTCGCCTGGACGTAGTAGGCATAGCCCGCCTTCTGAAGCTGCGATCGCAACTGGCTTGCCCGCTGTTTCGGTACCTGTTTCGAATCCGCCGCAGAATTAGCATCAGAGGTAGAGGTCATGGGGAAGCTCAGGGTGATACGGCCAGGTGATCGCGGAGGGTGTTTCGAATCGCGGGAATCCGAGAGAGCACCGTTATAGCATCGATGATCTGTATCATAGTTACGCCGCGGATTGGATGTGAAACCCGCCGTTAATCAAGTGTGCAATGGCAAGTGTGAAATGGAATTGTCAGACTCTGATCCCCAACCCGTGAAGTTTTTTCTGCCCCCCCTGCGCCGCCAGCCTTTCAAGTCCCCAGCGCTATCCAGAACAGTAATTTTGAGTCGTTTACTAAGTCGTTTTGCGGTTGGACTTTGTAGCGGGCTTGGGGCGATCGCCATCTCCGGCTGCACAGAATCCCTAGAAAACTCCCTCGCCGCCGACCCCAGCCTAAGCACACCCCAACCCACCGCTTCCAGCCAACCCGCCGCCTCCCCCGATCCAAAATCCACCGCGCCCCAATCCACGCCGGTTGCCAGCACCGAACCCACTCCCAGCGCCTCGCCTGCGCAAAGTCCAGACCCCGAGGCAAGCCCGACCCCAGAAATCGCTCCCGCCCCAGAAGCTCTGCGTTCCTACGTCGAAGATTGGGAGCGTACCGGCGTCCTAGAAATCACGGATCCCAACCAGCCCATCACCCGCCGCACCCTAGCCCGCTGGTTGTTCGCCGCCAATAACGCCCTCTACAGCGATCGCCCAGCCCAGCAAATCCGCCCCGCCCAATCCAACGCCGAGCCCACCTTCCAGGACCTCAACGCCGACGATCCCGACTTCGCTGCCATCCAAGGTCTAGCAGAAGCCGGCATTATCCCCAGCCCCCTAACCGGCAGCGCCACCAGCGTGAAGTTTGAGCCCGATGTGATCGCCACCCGCGAAACCCTGCTGCGCTGGAAAGTGCCCCTGGATTTTCGCGCCACCCTTTCTCCCGCCACCGTGGATGCGATCGCCAAAGCCTGGGGATTTCAGGACACCAACAAAATCGATCCCAACGCCCTAAAATTCGTCTTTGCCGACTATCAAAACGGCGACCTCTCCAACATCCGCCGAACCTTTGGGTTTACGACCCTGCTGCAACCGAAGAAAACCATCACCCAAGCCGAAGCCGCCGCCGCCCTCTGGCACTTCGGCATCGATGGTCAAGGCAAATCCGCCGCCGACCTCGACATCAAACCCAACAGCAGCAATGACGACAACACCGAACCCGCTCAATAAATACAATCCCCATCAGTCGCTAAAAAACTCTTCGACCCGCCATGACCGCCCCATTACCCCCAATATCTACGCCCCGATCGCCCCATTCTCAAAGCCCTACCGTCAAAAATCCCAAGCCCCAAAGCGATAAAAGCGAGTCTATTCAGAAACTGGTCAACGGGCTGGGTATTAACGTCATTGATCGCCACGTCTTCATCTGCTCCGACCAAACCAAACCCAAATGCAGCCCCAAGGAAGACAGCATCGCCGCCTGGAATTATCTGAAAACTCGCCTGAAGGAACTCGGGCTCGACAAACCCAGTCCCACCGATAGCGAATCCGCCCCGACGCCCCATATTTTTCGCACCAAAGCCAACTGTCTACGCACCTGCATCGACGGTCCCATCCTGCTGGTTTATCCCGACGGCATCTGGTACCGTCACGCCACCCCCGACGTGATCGAGCGGATTATTCAGGAGCATCTGCTGGGCGATCGCCCCGTCACCGACTACATCATTGCCGACCATCCCCTGCCAGTCACTCAGCAATAACCCCAGTGAAATGTTCAGCCCCAATAAATATCCGGTTTAACCACCGCTATCAGCGTATTTATCAGCACTTAGTCAATCTTTTAAAACAAGCAACAACAGCCGCGATCGTCCTCTCACCCTTTTGCCCCCAGCTAATCGCCGGGTTTCATCGCAGCATCAACCCATTCCAACAGCGTCCATTCAGGAGTTTTGCCACCATCAACTGGTATCCTCCACCACGCTGTGGCATGGTAGTTGAATTGACTTGCAACGCTAAAGCAGCAACACCAAGACCCTGCCGTTGCAACCAGCAACCCCGATAGCCTTGCGACCATTCTGTTCAGAAAGGCATCTCCCCAGCCTAAACTCCATTCCGTCCCAATCTGCCGTCGAGCCACTCCCACTTCAAACCATGAAACGCTCCAACCTTGGGCCTCAGCATCACCTTCTGATCATCGACGATGACCCCAATCTAATACTCCTGGTCAAAGACTACCTCGAGTTCCATGGATACGTTGTCACCACTGCAAGCAACGGATTGGAAGCGCTAAAGATTCTGGACGATATGGTGCCAGACATGATCATCTGCGACGTAATGATGCCAGAAATGGACGGCTATTCACTCGTTAAATCGGTGCGGCAAAACCCGAAAACCAATTGGATCCCGGTACTGTTCCTTTCCGCAAAAGGCCAGAGCCAGGACCGGGTGCGAGGGTTGACCACGGGGGCTGACATATATATGGTGAAGCCCTTCGAGCCAGAAGAGCTGGTAGCCCAAGTTGAGTCCTCGCTACGTCAGGCATCGCGACTTATTCGCTACAGCAAAAAAGGCGAAAATGCCCAGGAATTCTCAGTCCCCAGCAGTGTAGAACTGACCCCTACGGAGCTAAAGGTAGTGCAGCTCGTAGCGCGGGGGATGGCGAATAAAGAAATTGCGGAGACGATGAAAGTCAGCCAACGCACCGTCGAGAGCCATGTAAGCAATATGCTGGGCAAAACCGGGCTAAGCAACCGTACAGAACTGGCTCGCTGGGTGATGGAAACTCGTATGACCATATAACCCCCTAAATAAATACCGCCCCAAAAATCCCTATATAAAGATTCCACGCAGTCCTCTAGAGCGACATTTCACAAAACGCTCTGGAGGATTATTGTTTTTGGGCAAGGTTTACGAGGGAGGAGTGTTGATAGCGATCGCTATACAGGAGTCATTATTCAGTAAGTAGGCAAGTCACTCCTTCCATAACCCCGATAAGCTGTTGAATTCCCCCACAAGCTGGATCAATAAGTCCCACTCAAACAGCTAAACCCGAGTACTCTTAACGCTTCAGCATAAAATTCAGCGCCTTCAATTCAGTGATAAATAAAACCGCTGTCCTCTGCCCTTGGACTCGTTACTTCCATTGATCGCCGACCCAAGGCAAAGTCCTCCCTGACAACGGTGATTCTGACAGGCTAAATAATTAGCTTAAACGTAGAGCTTGCGAAGCTTTTGGGCTCCCTCATTAGTCTTTGGCTGAGCGCTAACGCAACACATTGGAAGGGCATAAGCATCTATCTATAGAGCCCTTGCTTGCTCAGCCTTGAAGAGAAAATTCAGCAGCACGGTCATGAGAATCTAGCTTTTAAAATAATCGACTGGAATAATTCTAAGCCTGCCCAAAGTAGAGGCTTGAAACACTCTTTTCTTTGTTAACCCGTCCTTCTATGCATGTCCCTAGGGAAAAGATTTCCAGATTTAGAATGATTTGCTCATCCAGAATGATTGATTAGGGGGCAACTGCAAAGAGCCAATTTCTTCTAAGGTGTAATTATCTAAAAGAGTTCGTATTAAACTTTAAAAGCATCAAGATCATATCCTAAAAAAATAAAGACATTTGTCCTGATAGCTGTTAGGCTTATGTTGAAATTGAGTGGTAATTAATCTCAGTATAAACAGCCACTCTGACCTATACTTGTTTCCAGCTACTGGGTATTCAAGCTCGTGAATTTTACGACGGTTTGCCCTCTAGTGAGCGGGTAATAAGTCAATACCTACAAATACTCTCCCTGGCTATCTTTTTTGGAAATATACCTGCCCTATAGTCCTGATTCTTGAGTGTCTTCAAGGGATATTAATCTGCCTAGATGCTTAATTTAGGTCTTAAAGAGTAAGTTTATTCGGAGAAAGCCTCCGACCTACTGGGGTATGCCTGAACTCGACTAAGGTGAATTGGCTGCTGATGGTAGGTATGAAGAAGGCGGTGAACGGACTGCGGATTACTGCTGAAACTGGAGTCAAGTTTAGGGGCAAGGTGATAGGAGCTGGCAAGGGTTCCGTTGAATGCTTAAGTGCAGTATTGTCCTTGTTTCTCAAGCGAGTAGGTGGCGATTTACCAAATAACGTCAGTTTTCTGGAGTAAAGAATGAGCCAAGCAGTTAGTCCTAATCCAGCGCCCCTGCGAGGTAAGGCGCTGTTGCAGAAGGTAAAAGAATTATCGGATGTTCCACGGCGCGAAAAGGCTAAGCAATGTGGTTACTACACGGTAACGAAGAAGAGTAACCAGGTGCGGGTTAACCTCGCCGAATTCTATGATGCTGTCTTGGATGCGAAGGGAACTCGTATCGATCCCGATAGTTCGAAAGATGGTCGGGGTCGAGAGCCGACCTATCGGGTTAGCGTTCACCAAAATGGGCAGATTGTAATTGGTGCAAC
>JBCCTE010000180.1:0-6362 GCA_039198915.1 Cyanobacteria bacterium P01_D01_bin.73
GATTTTCGCGCCATGGGAAAAGGTAAGGAGGATAAGAGATTTAACAATCAGGATTTAAAGGGAGTTGTTAAAAACGTGGAATTTGATAAACGCTTCAATGGGAGGCGATCGCGCCAGACTCTTTAGCCCTTCAAGGCTCGCTGGAAATTATTTCGAAATGGCTTATTAATCAAGAACAGCACCGGCCACATGATCGTCAAACCCAGACGATTCTGTTGAAAGTTAGTGCGCTTAAAGCCGCTCCAGAACTTCCACGCGCCAACTAGATACCCCGTTATTAGCAGAAAAATAATCAGCTTTGGCATTGCTAATAGCTCCATAACCCTTTCGTCTAGTGTAAAGCCTGGCTCTTGGATGACTCACAGGTGTAACCAAGCGCAATTATCACGCCCAAAAACGGCAAAAAATAATCAGTTCAGGAGAGGAAATCAGGATGACGGGTGGATATTGAATAGCTGGTTGATATGGGAGAGGCGATGATTTGCGAGTTTCCCACTTATTATTTAGTGATGCGCAGACGCGCAGGTTACCCAATATTGGGTTTATAAACCAGCTCTCAAAGCCCCAACCATGAACGACATCAACGGCTTAGACAATTGGGACGGCGATGGCGATCAGTCGGTGGTGCTGAGTGAGGAATTGCGATCGCGCCTAGCCCCGCCTTTAAAAATCGACGATTTCTCCGTCAACAGTCGCGTCCTTCAAGCCCCTCTATCTGGCGTAACAGACCTGGTCTTTCGGCGATTAGTGCGACGCTATGCCCCCGACTCCATGACCTACACGGAAATGGTTCAAGCGTCGGGAGTTCACCACGCCCGCAGTCTGAAGAAAATTATGGACGTGGACCCGGCCGAACGCCCCGTCAGCATTCAACTGTTCGACTGTCGACCTGACTTTCTCGCCGAGGCTGCTGAAATGGCCGTTGCCCAGGAAGCGGACACTATTGATATCAACATGGGCTGTCCGGTGAATAAGGTCACCAAAAATGGTGGCGGTTCGTCCCTACTGCGAGATCCGGAAACTGCTGAGGCGATCGTCAAAACCGTTGTTGATGCTGTAGATGTGCCAGTGACCGTTAAAACCCGCATTAGCTGGGATGAGAACGAAATTACCATCCTCGATTTTGCTCAACGAATGCAGGATGCGGGGGCAGCGATGATTACCATTCATGCCCGCACGCGATCGCAAGGCTACAAAGGTGCAGCTCAATGGGAGTGGATTCGCAAAGTTAAACAACAGCTCACGATTCCTGTAATCGCCAATGGAGATATCACTTCAGTGGCATCAGCAGTGGCGTGCCTCGAAGCAACGGAAGCGGACGGTGTGATGTGTTCGCGGGCAACCTTGGGCAATCCATTTCTAGTGGGCGAAATCGATTATTTCCTGAAAACCAGCAGGCTTAAGACTAAACCGACGATCGCCGAGCGGCTAATTTGCGCCAAAGAGCATCTGCAATCCTTGTACGACTACAAAGGTAAACGCGGCATTTACCAAGCTCGCAAACATATGACCTGGTACGCCAAGGGCTTTCCCGGTTCGTCGGAGCTGCGCGGAAAGTTGTGTCGCGTTGACTCTGTGGAAGAGGGACACGCTTTAATCGATAGCGCCTTAGCTTCTCTCGCTTAAGTTTTGCTACTGTGAATCCTATCGACTTACATGTTGCGGGTGAAAGTTGTGGGAAAGAAACGGGGGCGATCGCCCAAGAGCCGAGGAGATAGCGACTCTCAAAAACCATCCCCATTAACTGGCCGCCTGGTATGGAACCACTCTACCCACCTGCCAGGGCTGATAAAAATCCTGGAGCGCCTAATCAAAATCGACGGCATCGGTACCGTCACTCCCGCCGTTATTTCCCACGGTCGATCCAATGCCCCAAAGTTTCTCCTCAAGGTATCCGTGCCCATCCGTGGTGGCTTTAAACTTATTGCCCGCAAAGGCAAAACCACCCAGGAGGTATTTGTAATTACCCACCTCAGCAAGCCTCAGCTAGAAATGGCGATCGCCACAATCATCTAGCTCCAGAAAAGCACGCCAAAATCTACGCCGCTTGCAACTCCTTCGTCATCCATTTCACCAGGCGCTGGTTCACCCATTCAGGGCGTTCATCGTGGGGGCAATGTCCCGTCTCCGCAATGGAGTAGAACCGAATGCGCTCATCGCCCGCCTTCGCCAAATTCGTATAAATATCCGCACCCTTAATAGGTGTCCAGGGATCTGCTTCTCCCCACAGCACCAAAATTGGTGACTGGATTTGGGGCAATAATTCCGTCGGCTTCGGTCCCGGCGGCGCACTCAAAATTGATGCAAATACTTCATAAGCTCCAGCATCGCAGGATGGTTCATACAGCAAATCCAACAGCTCCGGCGTCACCGCGTCTTGATTGCCATAAACCTGCTTTAGGGTGCCTTCAATGCGCTTCCGCTGGCGTACCCGGTCAAACAGCCACGGTCCCAACAGCCGGTTATTCACCACCTGCTCAAAGGTGCCCATCACTACCCGCAGCGGCAACGGCAACTCCTCCGGGCGATGATTCAATCCGCCGGCACAGTTCAGCAGCGCAATCCCTCGGGTCTTCTCTGGAGCCGCCGCCGCCAACATCAACGCTAGTAGCGCCCCGATGGAATTTCCTACCCACACCGTTGGCTGCTTAATATGCTCTGCCCAAAAGTCCAGCAGCAAATCCTGCCACAGCTCCATGGAGTATTCCAGCGCGGGCTTTTGCGATCGCCCGAAGCCCAACAAATCCAGCGCAAATACTTGATAACCCTGGTCCGCGATCGCCGAAATATTCTTGCGCCAATGGTCCAGCGACGCCCCGAAACCGTGGATCAATACCACCGGATCCCCTGTTCCGTAAGCCGTGTAGCGAATCGAATGCCCACGCCACTGAAACGTTTCGCAGGAATAGAGCGACGAGTCCTGAGGCGATTTTGCGGAGGAAGGAGCTGAAACCGTCATGGTGAAGGATGGAAAATTAGGGGATGGAAATAAAGCTCTCGAATAACTACCTACATTAGCGCCACTTCACCGTCCCTTACAAATGGACATATCCGCCCTTCCTTTGTACGCTTGCCCCACGCTTTTGGAGTTTTTTGAGAGTTTTTAGGCCTGATCAAAAACCAAACACATTGCGATTCAGCCGCGCCGATACTCCCCCTCGCAGCAACGCACGACAGGGACCCGCCCCATTTCCCCGTCCCTCAAATCCGCAGGCGTAAAGCGCCGCCACCTGCTGCCGTTGATTGCAAACCCGCAACCGATAGCCAAACCGAAACGCCGATCGCCCCATCGTTTCCAGCGCGCGATACTGGCTCAAATAATCCAAATTTTGCCAAGGCTGCTCATTAATCACCAGCTCCACCCACGGCAGCGCTTCCTCGCTATTGGGATTGGCATCCGCCACCGTCACCGCTTCGTACACATACCAACCTCGCACCACCTTGCCGCCGATTAAATCCTGGGGCAGCCACAAACTTGGTGGCGTCAGTCCTTCCTCGCGAATATCCAGGTGGCTTGATTCTGCCCCATTGAATCGACAGGGTAAATCCAACCCCCGTTCCAGGGACACGTTCAAATTATTGATCGCCTCCCACAGCTGCAAAGACGACTGTGGATCGAGCCCCGGCAACATTGAACGATTTAGCTCTTCTTCCGTTACTTCATCGTCAAAATTCGTGCCTGACTCTGTCTGCGGTGTCGCATTATTCGGCGCTTCCGCAGGGTACGTTGGTGTTTGAGCGATCGCCCCTGATCCACCCAAAAACATCAGCCCTCCCAATGCCGCAGCGGCAGACCATCGGGCCAGACCGTGTTGGATTTGTTTGATGGGTTGGGACATGTACTTGAAAGGATGTCGAAATGGCGATCGCAGCATTAGGACGCCTCGAAACTAACAGTTGTTCAGGCTGTAAACATCCTACAAAAAACCGCAGCAGGTGAATAAAACACCTCCGTGGTCATACTCTCAAGATTCGCTAAAACTCTTGCGATCTCTTGCATACAGCGTCCAAAAACTGGACTTTGAGTGTGTCCCTGTTTTAGCGTGATCAGCTTGATGTCAGGCTAGATGGTGGCTCAGCTACTGCGTCGTCAGTGGATCCGTCAGTTACTGGTGCATTAACCAAGGATTCAGATATGGCGATGTGGGAATTGTGGTCGTCGAGGCGATCGCCATCTTTGATTCGTCCCAGGACTTGATAAACATCAACGGGCTTCTGGACGCCTTTCATGGTTAACGGCCCCCAGGATTCCACCTGAAAATGTCCGCCCAAATGCACTAAGGTTTCCCGCGCCAGCAAGATACGACATATGCCTGTCTGGCGATCGCGGACGCATCCTTCCAGGCGAGCCGCAATATTCACGCTGGAGCCCAGCGCGCCGTATTCCCAGCGCTGACGTCCGCCCATGCTGCCCACCACCACAGGTCCCGTAAAAATACCGATTCGGATTTGGATTGGCGGCAAACCTTGCTCTTCAAAGCGCTGATTTAACTGCACCAGCCCATCTTGAATCGCCAGGGCGCAGTCCACCGCGTTCTGAGCATCCGCCGCTACCTCCGCCGCATTGGTCCGTGGCACCGGCACCCCAAATAGCGCCATCATGCCATCGCCCATAAATTTATTGACCGTTCCGCCGTGCCCCTGCACCGACTCACTAATCACCACCAGGTACTGATTAAGCCACTCCAGAAGCGCTTCCGGCTCCATTTGCTCCGCTACCGGACTGAAGTTACGAATATCGGAAAACAGGATGGTCGCCGTTACCCTGCGCCCCGGTAAACGCCCGCCCTGCAAAAGTTCTTCGCGATTTTCCCACAAGGATTGGGCGATCGCCCGGGACGTATTTTGCTCCAACAGCCCCAGCAGCGCCAGCTTTTGGCGACGGGACTGTTGAGCTTGCATAATCAGCGTCGCGCCGGTTCCCAACCCAAGTCCCAGAGTGGGAGCAATCCAGGGCACCCACACCGACCCCTGAATAAATAGTCCCAACGTCGATAGGGCAATAGCGCCGCCCCCTAGACCTGTTAAGGCGATCGCCAGCAGCGGTCGCTTGGAGAAGTGAGATGCACCGCAACCGAACCCAACCCATAGCGCCATCCACAGAAACTCCTGCCAGTCCGCCCAATAGGTCAGCAGCGGCACCGTGCCCTCCACTGCGTCCATAATTTGGAGCACCGACTGGGCATGGATATACACACCGGGAATTTTCGGGCGGCTAACATTATTGGCACTGTGGGGCGTAAAAAACACATCCCGCAAGCTATCCGCCACGCTGCCAATCAGCACAATTTTTCCTTGCACCAGCGCCGGATCAAAGTCCTCATCCAGAACCTCCGACAGGGACAGCTTTGGGGCAATGCGATCGTAGTGACGATAGTCCAGCAGGATCTGATAGCCCAGAAAATCCTCTTTAGCGTCGTGATACGCCCCCGCAGTTTGGGTCAGAGGAAGAAAGGTTGCCTCGCCAAAATCCATCCACTCAGGGTTTGTAAGGTTGTTGCGGGAGCGAATGCGTCGGGGGGCAAAGTACTTTTTGGCGAGTTGAATCGGGAACGAAAATAGGGGGAATCCCCCGGATGTCTCGGCGACCAGCAGGTTTCGCCGCACCACGCCGTCCGCGTCTAGCACAACATCATTAAATCCCACCTGATCCAGCGGCGGGCGATCGCCATAGGCAATAGGATGCTTTACCCCCTCAATCGCCCGAATTGTGACAACATTGGGCACGTTGAGCTGACGTACAAAATCGCCGTGCCCAGGATCGAAACGTAGGTCCCGATAAATATCAATGCCGATGGTAGCCGGTCGATGCTTTTGCAAATTTTCCAACGCCTTTGCCAAGGTCGCATCCGCCAATGGCCAGCGATCTTGGCGGGCAATATCAGCATCATCAATGCCGATAATCAACAGCCGCGAGTCGGGTTCAGACTGTCCCCGCACCTGCACCATCAGGTCATAGGCCGCAAGTTCAAATCGCTGTAGCCATCCCAGACTTTCTGCCCCCCAAACGCCACCCGCGACCAATACGGCGATCGCCACCGTCTGGGGCCACTGCTTATCCGCAAGGCGTGGTTGCCGGGGTTCCGCCTGAGAAATCTGGGGCGACAATACGCCATGCAGCCATTGTCCTAAGCGCAAAGCTACCGGTTTTATTTTGGCGAGCATACTGAGAGCACGCTTACTGAAGCGTTCAAATGAGTCTAAGGATCAGAAACCATAACCCGTTGGGGCTAATAAAGCCTAGCCACCGTAACGGTCTCAACCCGGAGCTTTTCTATATTGTTTACGCGCTTTCTTGACGCGTTATCCAGGCACTATCCACGCGGGTTGCCTGTGCAGGCGAGCATTATGCCCTGGCGTAC
>JBCCTE010000181.1:0-6348 GCA_039198915.1 Cyanobacteria bacterium P01_D01_bin.73
CAGTCCCATCAGCTCATCATCCAAAAACTGAAGGAATTTTGTTGCTCCTGGATCATCACCAACCTGGACAAAGCTCACGGCAAGTTGCTCGTCAAACTGCATCTTTTTGGTTGCCTCAATCAAAACCTGGGCAGCAGCAGCTTTATCATCTGGCTGCCCATCAGTTACCACAATGAGCGTGGTGGGAACTTCCGGCTTCCACTTTTGCAGCAATACAACGTTAAGCAACCCCGCCAAATTTGTGGAACCAAAGGGATGATTCTTTGCGAATAGGTCCACCACCGTTTGGGCTGTCGCATTATTCAATTCTTTCACCTTGCTGGCGAAGGTATAGACTTCAATGCCATCAGGATCCAGTGCTTCGACGCCAATTGCCAAACCGAAGGTTGCCTCTGCCACTGCGTTCCAGCGCGATCGCCCATCCGGCAGCTTCATCAGCATTGAGCTGGATGCGTCTACGGCCAAAATGTAGTCGCGTGTTAGCCGATCCATGTCTTTTCTCCGCGATTGAGTGCTGTAGAGCTTTTTCTCAATCTAACGCATGGAACTTAATGTGTTGACTCACATAACAGTGTGCAGAATATGGCTTACTTCGCCTCCATCCAATTGTTGCCGCTGTGGATTTCCACCTCCAGGGGGACGCTGATGTCAATAACCGATTCCATGGCGTGTTTGATTTTGCCTTCCAGCTCCGTCCACTCCTCCGGCGGCATTTCGAAAATCAATTCATCGTGCACCTGCAATAGCAATCGCGCCTGATAATCCTCCAGTACCTTTTGCACCTCAATCATTGCCAGCTTGATAATGTCGGCGCTGGATCCCTGAATCGGCGCATTAGCTGCGGCCCGTAATGCCTGCGCATCTCCCTGTCCGTAGATTTTTAAGCGCCTTAGATCAATTGCCGCCGGGTCCGTTCCCCGCAGCCTTTGCAGATTGGAGCTGGAGAAGTTGAAGTAGCGACGGCGACCTAGCAGCGTGGTGACATAGCCTTGGGCGATCGCCTCCTTCTGCACCATTTGTAAATACTCAAAGGCGTTGGGATAGCGCTGATTGAATCGGTCAATAAACATTCGAGCATCTTGCTTAGAAACCTTTGCTTCCCGCGCAAATCGCACTGCTCCCATACCGTAAATTACGCCGAAATTAATAATCTTTCCTAGACGCCGCTCATCGCTGGAAATATCCTCTTTATCTAGCAATAATTGCGCCGTCAAACTGTGGACATCTCGCCCGGTTTGATAGGCATCAATCAACACGTCTTCCTGGCTGAGATGGGCTAGGATTCTCAGCTCAATTTGTGAGTAGTCCGCCGCTGCCAACATCCAACTTTCCTGGGGAATAAATGCGCGACGAATTTGACGGCTAAACTCTGTGCGGATGGGAATATTTTGTAAATTTGGATTAGACGAAGACAGGCGGCCGGTGGTGGTAACTGCCTGGTTGAAATCCGTGTGAACCCGCGCCGTTTTTTCCTTAACTAGGGCTGGCAGCGCGTCGACGTAGGTGGATTTCAGCTTTGCCAAGGTGCGGTATTCAACAATGCTGGAGACCACTTCGTGATCGTCTTTGAGCCGTTCTAAGGTCTTCGCATCGGTGGAATAGCCGGTTTTGATTTTGCGAGACTTTTTACGATCAAGTCCCAGCTTTTCAAATAATAATTCGCTGAGCTGTTTTGGCGAGCCCAAGTTAAAGGTTTCTCCCGCGGCTTTATAAGCATCACTTTCAATGCGATCCAGATCGGATTCGAGCTGCTTAGAAAATACGCCAAGGTAATCCGTATCAATGCGAATACCGGCAAATTCCATCTCTGCCAAAATTGGCTCCGTCGGTAATTCAACATCTTGATAAAGCGTTTTCAGATCTGAAAACGCCGACAATTCTTCCTTTAGCAATGGCATTAAATGAAACGCGCCGTACACATCCATGCCGCAGTAGTGGCTGGCAGCGTCAATGGGGACATCGGCAATGGTTTTTCCTCGCGGTACTAGGTCTTTGTAGCTTTCTGGGGTATAGCCCAAGTAGCGGAAGGATAGGTCCGTGAGGTTGTGGCTGCGATCAGGGTTGAGGATATAGCTCGCCAGCATGGTGTCGAACACAACGCCATCCAGTTCGATGCCTTGGGCGCGGAAGATGTTGCGATCAAATTTGGCATTTTGAAAAATTTTGGGGCGATCGCCCGCCTCCAAAACCGATCGCAATCCCTCCAGCACCGCCTCCTTGACTAGCTGCTCCCCCTCCGTATGCCCAACCGGGATATAGGCGGTGCGCAGGACAGGCTTGCCGTCTTCACCAGTGGAATCGGGCAGTTCAAAGCAACAGCCAATGCCCACCAAATCAACCGCAAAGGGATCTAGCCCCGTGGTCTCCGTATCCCAAGACACTGCGCTTTCACAGGCTTGCAGTTGCCCCACCAGTTCCGCCAGCGCTTCCGGCGTATTGATCACATCAACGGCGATGTCAGTAGATAAATTCAGCTTGGGATGCTCGGGCTGCGCCTTCGCGGGGGGGAAGAAGGACATTTGACCAGAGTCGCCGCTGGATTTGCTGGATTTTGCCTTAGGCTCCGGCGGTGGGATGGGTGTGCCACCGAGCTGCCCCTGCAATTTTTCGATATCCCGCAGAAAGCGCTGAAACTCTAGCTTGGTTAGCATCGGCGATACTGCTTCCCGCTCAAATCCGTCCAGCTTGCACTGCTTTAGCTCCACTTCGACGGGGGCATCCACTACGATCTTCGCCAAAAACTGGGAATGGTACGCCGCCTCGCGATCGCCCTCCAACTTCTTACGAGCAGCAGGCTTCAACTGCTCAAGCGCCTCATAGATACCGTCTAGGGTTTGGTGCGCCTGCAATAGTTTTGCTGCGGTTTTCTCGCCAATGCCTTTAACTCCGGGAATATTGTCCGACTTGTCCCCACACAGCGCCTTGAAATCGATCACCTGGTCCGGGCTTACTCCCCAGCGCTCCACCACTTCAGCGCTGCGGTAGGACTTGTAGCGAGATGACCGCATATCGCGCCCCCCCAGGTACAGCACCGAAATACCGCGATCGTCGTCGATTAGCTGGAATAGATCGCGATCGCCGCTTAGGATTTTGACCTTAAATCCATCCGCCGCTGCCCGGTCCGCCATGGTCCCCAGCACATCGTCTGCCTCAAAGCCGGGAGCCGTGACCACGGGAAAATTAAAGCCTTTCAGCAGCTCCTGTAGATTTTGAATATCTTCAATAAAGTCCTCCGGTGTCTCCGGGCGCCCATCTTTATAAGTCTCATCGGCTTCGTGGCGAAACGTTGGCTGGCGAGTGTCGAAGGCAACGGCGAGATATTCCGGCTTTTCCGCGGCGATCGTATCCAGCAGCGCCTTCGTGAAACCAAAGCAAACGCTTGTGGGAATTCCCGTTGACGTACGCAAGCCTCCCTCACGGCTATTGGCGAAGGCGTAGTAGGACCGAAACGCGAGGGAGTGGCCGTCTACCAGGATTAACGTCGGCGAAGTTGAAGCGGTAGCGGTGGAAGACTCAGTCGCGATCGCAGCACTTTTAATCTCAGCACTCATAGCAGGCAGCACTTATGGGATAAAGGTTCGGCGCAAGGTGGGCGCGTAGAAAAACACGCGGGACACATACAATGATGCCCTAAACTAGTGTGGTTCAATTATTGCCCCATCCCTGTCCATGGCTGTGCCGGTATCCGACCTCGAGTCCCAACTGCAAACTCTCCAAGCTGAAGCCCAAGGGGCGATCGCCACAGTCGAAACCCTCGACGCCCTCGATGAAATTCGGGTGAATTATCTAGGCAAAAAGGGCAAAATTTCCAAAGTCCTCGGCGGTATGGGCAAGCTCGACCCCGCTGACCGTCCCAAGCTGGGGGCGATCGCCAACGAGGTCAAAAAAGCAGTGCAAGGCAGCCTCGACCAACAACGAGAGGCATTGCAGGCAGCCAAAATCCAGGCACAGCTCGAAGCGGAAACCCTGGACGTCACCATGCCCGGCACATATCGCGCCCAGGGCCACAAGCATCCCCTCAACAGCACCATCGACAAAGCCCTCGATATCTTCACCGGTCTCGGCTACACCGTCGCCAGTGGCACCGAGATGGAAACGGACTACTACAACTTCGAGGCGCTCAACACCCCCGCCGACCACCCCGCGCGGGATATGGCGGACACGTTCTACCTACCGGATGGCAACCTGCTGCGGACCCACACCTCCGCCATGCAGATTCGCTACATGGAAGACAACGAGCCCCCCATCCGCATCGCCGCACCGGGCCGGGTTTATCGTCGGGACACCGTGGACGCCACCCACTCCGCCGTTTTCCATCAAATTGAAATCCTTGCGGTCGATGAAGGTCTTAGCTTCACGGACCTAAAGGGCACCATCGAACAGTTTCTCTTCCAAATGTTCGGCGATGTGGAAGTTCGATTCCGCGCTAGCTATTTCCCCTTCACTGAACCCTCGGCTGAGGTGGATGTTCGCTGGAAAGGTCGCTGGCTGGAAGTGCTTGGCTGCGGCATGGTGGACCCCAACGTATTGAAGGCTGTGGGCTACGACCCCGAAATTTATACCGGCTTTGCGGCGGGCTTTGGCGTGGAGCGTTTTGCCATGGTGTTGCACCAAATGGATGATATCCGTCGTTTGTACAACAGCGATTTACGGTTCCTGCGTCAATTTTAGAATTCCTAGACCACCTTTTTGATAGTGGCGATCGCCCAACTTTTGCCCATAGTTAACGCTGATTCGACCTTTGTGCCGAAAAGAGAAATAGGCTTTTTGGAAGATTCCTAGGCGGATTACTTATGGGGGTTCAACTTTGGGACAACGGAATGTAACAATATAGCGAGTCCGTACAATTACCTGGTTCTAGACGAGACGCCAAGCCCATGATCGGAGTTTTACAAGACACCGTTTTTGCCCTGCTCGCCAATGGCGGAAAACTACGCAAAGATATTGAGCGCGAAGGGGCGCTGGCGTTCTACGTGCCGTTGGAAGGAGGCTATGAAGGTCGCTATATCCGGCGATTGCGGGCAGCCGGCTACACGGCACTGGCAATGACGGCACGCGGTATGGGAGACCCGGCGTCATTTTTGATGGACACCCACGGTGTTCGTCCTCCCCACTTGGGCAAGCGCCTGATTCGACGTTATTTTGTACCTCCCATTGTTCAAACCCAGCTCGATACGCTGCCAGATGATAGTAAGGGTTTGGTTCTGTGGATTCTGGAAGGCTTTATGCTGTCCCGCCAGGAAGTTGAATACCTAGTGAAACTGCCGGAAATTGAGCCCCGCGTTAAGGTCATTGTTGAGATGGGTGGCGATCGCGCCCTCCGTTGGAAGCCCTTAAAAGAAGCCTTAGCTACGGCCTAACTTTTCAGACACTGGCAATAATTTCGCTAATCTTCCTCATCGTCAGCCCCGGCAGTTTGCTCTGCTGGGGCTGCTGGTTTAGGCTCCTTATCCAACGCCAGCACAATCCGCTTTTCGTCAAAGGTTTGCAGCAATTGCATGGTGCTGAGGATTTTGGCGTAGGGGGCAGCAGCATCCCCGGTCAGGATCACCACGGCTTCAGGATGCTTATCGAGCTGCTCCTTTGCTGCGGTCAGAACGACGGCATCCGCGATCGCCTCTCCCTCAATCGTCAACTGTCCTTCGGGGTTGACGATAACCACCAGCGGAGCCGGAGGCTGCTTCGTGAGATCTACTGAGGGGGCTGGCGACGACGATGGATCTTGCGGCAGGGCAATATCGATTTTCTTTTGATTGCCCATCACCATGGTCAGGATGACGAAGAAGATCAAAATCGTCATCAATACATCAATCATCGGCACCAGGTTCACCTCTGGTGTTCGACTCCGTGGCTTTCCCCGTCTCATATCCCTAGATTTCCTGTATCACGCCCAAATTGCTGCATTCCCTTCTTCATCGGTCTATGGCTCGAAAGCAAGACCGATGCGATCGCTGCCCACCCCCTTCAGGGATTGAGGCCCAGCAGTTCGGCCAGCTTGACGGCTACGGGTAACAGCAAAACCACACAAGCATTATTAGACAGTGCACTCGTAAAAAAGGAGCAATTAAAATTTGCCGAAGGTATTCAACTATGTGAAAAAGCCATTGCACTCGATAGCACTTCAGTAGACGCCTATTTTTATAAAGCGGGATTTCATACAGCATTGATTAACAAACGTGATGCACGTGCCGATTATAAAAACTATAAAGCTGCCATTGCTGATTATTCAACCGTACTTGAATTACAACCTAAAAACGCTCAGGCTTATTTTTTTCGTGGAGGAGCACACGATGCCATGGGGTTTTTGGATGAAGCTATGATAGATTACCGATATGCAATTTCTATTAA
>JBCCTE010000182.1:0-6343 GCA_039198915.1 Cyanobacteria bacterium P01_D01_bin.73
CAGTAGATAAACTAAAACCTCCACCTTTTCTACAAAAGGTAAAGATTTTTTCGACGTAACTTAAATTTTAACGCTTGGGTAATCGGTAAAATAACTCGACTAAACCAGTAACGATTGATTTCGTTAGCACTATGTAATATGTGAACGGGACTGACGGGATTCGAACCCGCAACTTCCGCCGTGACAGGGCGGTGCTCTAACCAGTTGAACTACGGTCCCCTTCAGCGATATTCATATTCACCCACTTTCTCGGTTTTGTCAAAACTTTCTTGAAAATTTTGCGAGACTGTCATTAGGCAACGATTTTGAGCCGTGTTGACGGAATCAGGGAGGACCGAAATGAATCCTTGGGACAGTGGACGGATGGCGCTGCGGACGCTGGTTGGACATCGCCTGCGCAGTGGATTGACGATGCTGGGGATTGCGATCGGCAATGCGGCGGTGATCGCCACCATTGGCGTGGGTGAGGGCGCAACTAGTTTTGTGATGGCGGAGGTTGAATCGCTGGGTCCCAATGTGTTGTTTGTCCGCCCCGGCGCCCCCGATGCCGACAGCCGCCCCATTTTAGTTCCCCAGACTTTGGTCTATGGAGATGCGATCGCCATAAAAGAGCAGGTGCCAACAATCTCGGCAGTGGCACCAGAGCTAACCAGCGCCGATTTGGTTAGTTTTCGCGGGCGCAATATTTCAGCGACCATCACGGGCACAACGCCGGATTATCTATCCGTGCGGGGCTTTGATATGGCGAAGGGGCGTTTTTTAACGGAGCTGGATCTGGAGCGCAATGAACGGGCAGCAGTGTTGGGAGCAGACCTGGCAGTGCAGCTCTTTGGCAAGGAAGAGCCCCTAGGGCAAGTGGTGCGGGTGCGTAACACCAGCTTTCGAGTGGTGGGCGTGTTCCAGCCCAAGGGCTCCAGTTTTGGCATGGACCTGGATATGAACCTGGTGGCACCGGTTACGACCATTGGTCGACAGTTGGTCGGGCGCACTTCACCCTTTGGCATGAAGGTCACGTTTCTCTCGGTAACGGCGAATTCTGCGGAAGACCTGCAAGCAGCAAAGTTTCAAATCGAAAACCTGCTGCGATTGCGCCACAAAATCGTCGACGAGGATGATTTTACGGTGCGAACCCAGAAGGATTTGCAGGATACTCTGGGTTCCATCACCCGCACGCTACAGATAATGTTGGCGGCGATCGCCAGTATTTCCCTGCTGGTGGGCGGCATTGGCATCACCAACATCATGCTGGTGTCGGTGACGGAGCGCACCCAGGAAATTGGGCTGCGGAAGGCGATCGGCGCAGGACCGTGGGATATTCTGGCGCAGTTTATTATTGAAGCCACGGTGTTGGCGGCGTTGGGGGGGGCGATCGGTACCGGCGTCGGCATCGGCGGCATTTGGCTGATTTCCGCCACCACCACCCTGGAAGCGGAGGTGTCGGTGCAGGCGATCGTCCTAGCAGTCAGCGTCTCCGGGTTCCTCGGGCTCACCTTCGGCACCATCCCCGCCCGCACCGCCGCCAAACTCGATCCCATCGAAGCCCTTCGCCACAGCTAAGAAGCAATCATTAGCTCTTTAGCAGCTCTTTAGCCAATCTTGGGCGAAACTGTGGGCTTGCTCAGGCGTTTGGATTTTGGACTGGGCGTGGGCTAAAGCTAAGGCGTTGAGCAGTTCACCGACCCAGGGACCGGGCGATCGCCCCTGACTGGGACCGTAAGCTTGCAAAACTTCCCGCCCCGATAGCAGCGGCTGGGGATACACCACAGGATCATTGGGCTCATGCCAGCGGCGGATTGACTCCAGCAGGCAATCGAGGGGGGTGCCAGCGGCGATCGCCAACGTGGCAACCAGTGGAAAAGTACCGTGGGAAACGCGAAAAAGCTGGAATTGTTCCGCAATGGTTGGCGCATTGGTTCTCGGCTCCAGGGGCGCGTTGGCATCATCAGTAACCGCAAGGATTTGGATGCCGTTAAGAACCCCTTCCATAATCCGCTGATCGTGGCGACTGGTTTTCAGCGTTTGCAGCGACTGTGTTGCCCGAAGGACATCAGGAGCCAGCCACGCCGCCAGCTTTAACATCGCCACCCCTCGCCCTTCGATGGCCGCCTCTGACGCCAGGCGAGCAGACATTAAAGCATTAGACGATTTGTTCCGCTTCTCCTTCTTGCCACCGCCTGCCTCACTGGCAACCGCAGCCTCAATTGCACTGGGTAACGATGACCAGTGGGAGGACAATGCTGCGATCGCCCCGTCAACCTTGTCCGCCAATTCAAGCTGCCACGGCTGCAACTTCGGCAGCCAATGCTTAAAAATCCCGTCCCGCCAAGCCACCTCTCCCCAGCGAGCCCCATCCGGAGCAGCCAACAGCGCCCGAATTTCGCTCATCACCCGCTCCGCCGCCACCGTCTTCAACAACGGCGCCAGCGATCGCAAACTCTCCTGGGTCTCCTCCTCCAATCGCAAATCCAACTGGGCACACTGGCGATAGGCCCGCAAAAGCCGCAGCGGATCTTCGCGCAAATTCTTCGGCGAAATCATCCGCATCGTCCGCCGCTGCAAATCTCCCTGCCCATCAAAGGGATCGAGCACCTCTCCCTTCTGGGGCTGTACCGCGATCGCATTGATCGTAAAATCCCGCCGCTGCAAATCCGTCTCCAGCGTAGGACCCACCTGCCGCGCAAAATCTGCCGTGCCGTCCTTAAACACTACCCGCGCAATTTCTCGCTCCGCATCCAGCACCACAAACCCCGAACCGTAGTCCTGGGCGATCGCTCGGGCTGCGGCGATCGCATCCCCCGGCAGCACAAAATCCAAGTCCAGATGCGCCACCCGTCTCCCCAACAGCGCATCCCGCACCGCCCCCCCGACCAAATAACTATCGGAAGGTAGGCAGCTAACAGGAAACGGCCAGCCATTGCCTGCTAACAGCGAGGAGTCGCACACAAGACCCATAGGAGGAAAACTTTGCGAAAACTATAATAGGGAAAGCAATGATACAAGAAAATTGAAACCTTCCAAAGCTCGAGACGTCTATAAACCAGAGCTGGCATCTACTTTCGTAACTAACAGTTGATTTACATTTAGGGAAGTTTTCTCTCGAGGCCGGCAAGCGTCACTTGCGTCGGCATGAAGTTTCCGTAATGATTTGTCTGAAATAGCCCAGATCAATTTCCAAAAACCATGACTGCACTAAACTCCAAGGTACAGACAGAGTCACGTATTGAAAGGCAGCCCAAGAAACAAATTATTGATCAAGACAACTATTGCATCTGCACCGTTGCCTACACCGAAACCTATCGAGAACTGTGTAAATTACTTGTCCGAGACTTAGAGGTTTATGCCCCTAGTCGAACGGTCATAATTTACACCGATAAAGCTTCAGATTTTGAGGGTTTTGGCAACGTTGTCTGTTACGAAAAGCCTTTAGAGTCCATTGAAGCCTACCATTCTCGACGGCTTACGATTAAAAAGTCACTGGAAACCTTCGACTTCTGCATCTATATAGATTCAGACGTGAGAATTGTAGAACCAATAGATTTAAAGTTTGAAGTCCAGCCAGGATTAACTGCCCGTAGCTGCTGTTCTTATAACAATCATGAAAAGGCAAATATTGCGGGCAAAGAAGGGAACAAAAAACGTATTTGGCAATACAAAATCTTCTGTTCAATGGCAAGAAAGATGGGGATAGATCCCCAAGATTCCAGCCTAATTTGGGTCAGTGAATTTATGTTTATCGTGGCCCGTGATTCGGGACGCGAAATGGATTTTCTCAATCTTTGGGAGCAACTTGCGCTGTATGCCAAAATTCGCCGTGATGGCAAAGCTCCCTGTAAACAAATTGCTCTATCGTCCTCCGTTACGGGCTTTAATATTCAGCGCAATGAGATGCCTGGATTAACCTTTTTTGATGATCGAGTGTATCTGTACTACCGCGACAGGGGGGCACCGATGGTGGAGAAGATGGAGCGGTGCTTGGCAGAACAGCAGGCTATTGAGCAACGGAAGATCAGTCTTGTGAATCGAGGCGTTCGAAAGATTGCCCGAGTTATTGGATATGAACTGGGCTGGCTAAGGATGTGCGCAAGGGCTTTAAAGTCAAAGGATCGCAGGTTCCTGTTTTAGCTAACGCACGTTGGCAGCAGCGGGCCCCTTCGGACTAGGCTCAATCTACAAACGCGCCTCAGCAGATTCAGCAACGAAGGTAGAAAGTTGATCCTGAGAAATTTCTGTTTGTTCGCCGGATTTTAGCCATTTAATCTGGACGGTTTTGTTGTCAGCTTCAGAGTCTCCCAGGATTGCGCAGGCTTTGGCCCCTGCGCGATCGCCCCGCTTAAACTGCTTACCAAAGGCACTGCCGCTTAGATCCACCTCAACGGAGTAACCAGCCTGCCGCAGGGTTTGCGCAACTCCAAGGGCTTGAATTTCTGCGCGATCGCCCCGAGATACCACGTAAAAATCGACGTTAGGCTCCGGCAGCGGCTGAATCTCCTGCAACAGCAAAATCAACCGCTCCATCCCAAGAGCCCAGCCGACAGCCGATGTTTTGGGGCCGCCCAACTCTGACACCAATCCGTCGTAGCGACCACCACCACAGATTGTCGCTTGAGTGCCCAGATCATCAGACTGAATTTCAAAGGCAGTGTGGGTGTAATAATCGAGTCCGCGCACCAGGCAGGGATCTAGCTTGTAGCTAATTCCTAATGCCTGTAGACCCTTCTGAACCGTCTCGAAGCGCTGCGCAGATTCTGTGCTGAGGGCATCCAAAATATTGGGCGCGTCCTTACAGATTTCTTGTGTCCTTGTGTCTTTGCTATCAAGAATGCGAAGAGGATTTTGAGTTAAGCGATTTTGAGAATCAGAATCTAACTCGTCTTTATAGGGCGTCAGATAATTAACGAGCTGCTCTCGGTAACGCTTTCGATCTTCGCGATCGCCAATAGAATTCAACGCCAGAGTCAGTGACTTTAAGCCCATAGTTGTCAATAATTCCACCGCGATGGAAATAGCCTCCACATCTGCGCGGGGATCACTGCAACCAAAGACCTCCGCACCGATTTGATGAAATTGTCTTTGTCGGCCAGCTTTTGGACGCTCATACCGAAACATTGGACCGCAATACCACAGGCGCTGCACGCCCCCTTGCCCATGAAGCTTATGTTCGATAAATGAACGAACTACGCCGGCTGTGCCCTCGGGGCGCAAGGTGATAGAGCGATCACCACGATCCATGAAGGTATACATTTCCTTGCCAACGACATCTGTTGCTTCGCCAATTCCGCGAGCGAACAATTCTGTTTGTTCAAATATGGGAGTACGAATTTCCTTAAACGCTGCCCGCCCCAAGGTTTGCCGCGCCGTAGCTTCCAGATGCTGCCAGTAACCAATTTCCGTAGGCAAGATATCTTTGGTGCCGCGGGGGGTTTGGATAGTACTCATAGGCTGGGCGATCGCGAAAAAATATCATTAGAGGTAGGTCAGTCAGGCAATCAGTCTAGCGTGAAGCGATCGCCTCCCCTAAAAATTCCCTACAGTTCTCCCAAAAATAATTAAGGCACATGTCCCAAGGGTTTCGAAAAACACCTGAGCCGTATGCCTTGAAGTTTCGTCAGACGTCTAAGCCCGACCCACACTTATTGCTTGATTAGCTGATAGCCAATCCCAAAGTGACCAAGAGAAGGGCGATCGCGCCAGCTCCCAGAAACACAATTGAGCGGCGGTATACGCGGCGGCTGTTGTCCACAACAGGCTTGTACACCTTCAAGATGCCAAGACGCTTTTGACGATCCAGATGGTTGGCATCGTAGCGCGCCATCCGAGCGAAGGGCATATCACCACTGTTGCGCTGGGGCAGAACCCGACGGCGCTGATAGGGGACGATATCATCACCAAAGTTTTCCAGGTACTCGTCACTGTTAAGCAGCTCATCAACAAAGCCCTGTAGCCCCTTGGTCGCAATCACAATGGACCAGGTAATCTTCTCGTCTTCGCCATACACCGCCCGACCTAACAGTCGTTGAACACACAGTTCCACCAGGCGATAGTTGCTGTTGGTGTCGTAGTTCAAACGGCGGAAAGTGTCCGACAGGACCAGACCCCGCATAAATTCACGTACGGTTAATTGCCCACTACGAAGCTGAGATTCCAGGTTTCTCTCCCGATTGAAGGAGATAATCTGTTGCTCATTGAAAATTTGACGGTAAGCTGCCCAGACGATGTCGTCTAAATCTGAACCCTGGGGTAGATTCTCTACGCTGTAAATTTTAGGCTGTTCGTCGTTCGTAATTTCATAGCCTTTCACGCGCTGATTTTGGCTCGTGGGCGAATAGCTTAAAGTTGGAATTGC
>JBCCTE010000183.1:0-6310 GCA_039198915.1 Cyanobacteria bacterium P01_D01_bin.73
CATACTTCGCCTGGACGCGATCGCTGGCAATGGTGAGGGACTCTCGCGATCTCGTTACAAAGTCTGTCAGGGCGTAGGATTCGCCCGGTTCAAAATAATCTTTCACCACCAAAGACGGCGAATAGCAGGTTTCTTGCTGACCATCGGGCCATTGAACGGTGAAGTTAATTTCAGGCATGGGGTTACTGATAGAAAGGGTGGACGTTTATGGGGTTAGGAGCTGTTGATAAAGCTCCAGATGCTGACGCGCCGAGGTGGTCCAACGATAGCGTTCCACAATGGGGGCGCTATGGGTGGCCAGGGTCTGGGCAATGTCCGGCTTGACGATATTATTCATCCCCTGGGCGATCGCGGATACATCCAATGGATCCACCAGGCACGCCGCCGACTCTGATAGAAATTCCGTAAAGGGCGCTTGGTTGGAAGTCAGGATGGGTAATCCCGAGGCGATCGCTTCCAGGACCACCAATCCCCACCCCTCCTGCACCGACGGAAACACAAACCCATCCGCCAATCGATAAAGCACGGGCAAATCTTCATCGGGAACCACCCCCGGCAAAATCAATGCGTCTTCTAAATCATGGGCCGCCGCCCAATTCATAAACTCCTGCCGATAATCCTGATAGTCAAACAGCGTTGCGCCCCCAGCAATCAACAGCTTGGCGTTGGGGTGGTGTTGTCGGACTTCCGCAAACGCCTGGAGCAATCGCAGGGAATTTTTGCGCGGTTCAATCCCCCCCACTGTCAGATAGATCGGGCGATCGCCGGTTTGAATTCCATAGGACTCTGCCAGCGCCGATTCTGCCCCCGTCGCCATCGGGGAAAACCGTTGACTCACCCCATTAATCACCCGGTGCGCCTGAATGCCATAGTCCTGATCCAGGGCTTTTTGCCACACATCGCTGACGCATAAACAGCGATCGCTCTGATAAATCGACTTCTCTTGGCAGTCCTGTAAATAGGAACTTTTAAAGTTTTCGATGTGGTGCACCGTGCGGGCAAAGGCAGGAATCTTCCCCCGCTGTTTCAGTTCCGCCAAGGCATTAGCACTCAAACAATCCTGGGCGTGATATACATCAAACTCCGCCCCGCCCTCCGTAAAATACCCCTCAAAAAAATCCACAAATTCCTGGATGCGCTGTTTAATCAACGCCTCGATACCACGATCGCAGGGACTCGCCGGTACCGCGATCGTCTGGCAACCCACCTCTCGATAAAACCCTTTTTCATCCTTATCCAACCCAAATACACAGGGTTGATGCCCCAATTCCGCCAGCGCTTCCGCCAACTCCAACGTATGCACCACACTGCCCCGAGGCTTAGTGGCATAGGTCAATAACGCGATTCGCAGGGATTTGTCCATCTACTGCCGCACTCCAAATCCCGTTAACGGTTGCGCTAAATCCCAAAACAGTTCCTTGCGATCACCCTGACTCATCATTACCTCAGGTCTTGCCGTCACGGTCCCAATTTCCTGGCAGGTCAACCCATGGGGCTCAAACAACGCCGTCACCGTCTCAAGATTCTCCGGCGGCAAACTGAGCAAAAAGCCAAAGCTGGGGAAACTCGTCAGCCACTTTTTCCACCCAATCTCTTTCCAGATTTCTGCGGAAGGACGGGGCACCCGATCCAAATCCAGCACTGCCCCAACGCCGGAAGCCTCGCACAACATCAACAACGTCCCCGCCAAGCCCCCCATACTAATGTCCTTCCCCGAGGGACAAAGCCCAGACTTCGCTAGCAACGGCAATAGCGCCAACTGTTCCCGCAACACTGTCGGGTCGGCAGTGGTTGCCGCATTCCAAAAGGGATAGTCTTTGTAATAAGCTGCCCCTTCCAAATTCACCACCATCGCCAGAGCATGTCCCGGCTCCACATCAAAACTGGTAATTAACTCCTGAGATCGCCCCATCACCGCCACCGCCAATCCATCGTGGGGACTGTGGCAATTGGTATGGCCGCCCACAATGGGAACCCCATAGGCAGACGCCGCCGCTCTCATCCCTTCCCAAACAGGCTGGCTAGTTTCAGGGGACTGGCTCCAGAGAGCATCAACGATCGCGATCGCTGAGCCTCCCATAGCCGCAATATCCGACAGATTCACCATCACCGCACACCAGCCCGCAAACCAAGGATCTTGGGTCACAAGCTGGGGCCACATCCCCTCCGCCGCCAATAATAAATAGCCATCCCCATCGGGAATCGCGGCGCAATCATCCCCCAACTGAATGCGAGCATCATCGGCACCGGGCACCCACTGACCAAGGGTGGTGGCAGCGGTTTGAATATCCTGCTTATGCAAAATACTGACCGATTCCTGCAATGCCGCAATCAGGTCGGACAACTCCGATGGCTGGGAGGGGGGACGTTGCATCTATGCCACTTGCCCTAAGACGGGATGGGTAAACGCAGGTTTGGCAATGGGTGAAGCAGGGCGGTTCTGGTTGCCCAAGACAGGATGAGTAAATACAGGCTGGGGAGCGGGCTGACAAATGGGTAGCGCGGGGCGGGTCTGATCCGTCGCGGGATAGTATTCCAACTCCGCTTCCATCAGATGATGGGGCTGTCCCACAATCTCAATTTCCTTCAAGCTTTCCCAGTGCAGTCGCTTGAAGAAGCGCACGTTTTGCTGTTGAACCGTCGCCAAAAACTCGTCACAGCCCCAGGTATTCGCTGTGGTCACCGCCTTACGAATCAACCCCTTGCCGATATGCCCTACTCGGCGGAAATCCTTATGGACTCCCAGTCGTCCCCCATACCAATGGCGTGGAGATTCCTCATAGATACGAACCACGCCGACCACTTGATCCGGCTCTCCTTCCTGATGGGCGATCGCCACGATGGGATAGGACTTGGCATCAATGGGGTCGCGATCGTGGGATTCAAACAGCCCCTGCTCTTCACAGAAAATCTGCCGCCGCAGATCGAAATATTTTTGAATATGCGCGTCCGATAGCGCTAGCTCAAAACTATAGGTTCGCTTAGCCATCATGGTCCTCCGTCTTGGATTTAGACAGTGTGATCAACATTTGAAGCACTGAGCCAATGCCCGGTTCAGGCACTGGTGAAGCTGTCGACTCAGTTACTTTTCAAACTTGGATAGGGCGGAGCAAGCGCCACATTTTGCACAGCCCGCTTTCATTTCGCTCGACACCAAATTGGCGCGATTGAGCATGGTCCCAATGGACTCGTACAGCTCGTACATAAAATCGCTAGACGGGGGCGAATCGTGGGCAAGGGGCGTGCCACCAATGGGAACAAAGGGCACCACAAAGGGATAAACGCCAACCTCAATCAACCGCTCACTGACGGACAGCAAGGTCTCTTTGCTATCCCCCAACCCCGCTAATAAATAGGTGCTAACTTGCCCCCGTCCAAACACTTTGACGGCAGCTTCAAAAGCCTCGAAATAGTAGGAAACCGGAACCCTCGCCTTACCAGGCATAATTTTCGCCCGTACCTCTGGGTCCGCTGCTTCCAAGTGCATCCCCAAGCTGTCGATTCCGGCGGACCGCATCTTCTCGAACCAGGCAAAGTCATTCGGTGGCTCGCACTGGGCTTGGATGGGAACCGTCACCCGCGATCGCATCGCCCGAGCACATTCTGTTAAATACGCCGCCCCCCGATCCGTAGTATTCGGGGTGCCCGTGGTCATGATGATATTGCTGATTCCGTCCAGTCGCACTGCCGCTTCCGCCACTTCCGCTAATTGCTCTGGCGTTTTCTTCGCAATGGTGCGTCCTTCTTCTAATGACTGACCAATGGCGCAAAACTGACAGGCGGTCTTGCGGTTGTCGTAGCGGATGCAGGTTTGCAGCACCGTCGTCGCCAACACATCTTTACTGTGGAGCAACGCAATTTTGGAATAGGGAATCCCATCCGCCGTCTGCAGCCCGTAAAATTTCGGCTGGTTGGGAAATTCCAGGGGCAGCACCACTTCCCCATGGCGGGTGAGATAGGACTGACCCGTTTCGCGATCGCAGGTAACACCATAGGGAGACTGAGCAGCCCCGTCGGTGTACACCGGAACCATCACCGTGGTTTCTCCCAGGGTCACCGCCTTATGATCCGACGGCCCCGCGCCACCTTTCCGTCCCGATGCGCCGGTTGTTTCACCCCCGAGGCAAAGTCCTGCCGACTGTAACTCGGTAATAATCCGTTGAATCTCGGGCGGAAGATCAATCGGTTTAGCCGTCGGTTCTAGGGTGCGGGCTGCGGTTGCCACCAAAGTTGAATTAGGCATAGGTCTGTAGGGAGCTATCTGAAGATTGGTTGATAGAAGAAGGCGTCGGGAACGGAGGGATTGCGCTGGTTTCTTCTGCGATCGCCCCGCCATCCCCGGCTTGGACATCCGCGCCATTGAGGGGAACCGTGGGGGAATAGGCCGCATTATTCAGCCCCAGTTGCAGCAAGTCGGGGCGGGAATAATGCCCTGCCGAATCCATCATTCGCTTGCGTTTAGTGATCAATGAAAAATCTAAATCGGCGATCGCCATCCCTTCCCCTTCTCGGATGGGTTCGCAAAGATGGACGCCCTCGGGACTGACGATGGAGGTGTAGCAGCCCCCCCGCAGCACCTTTTGCATTCCCTCATTGGGAGCAATCTCGGCTACCTGCTTCGGCGTTAGCCACCCCGTGGCACACACCACAAAACAGCCCGATTCCAGAGCATGGTGGCGCATGGTCACCTCCGTTTGCTCCCCGAAAATACTGCCCACCATGGAACCGGGGAACTGGGCACAGTGGATTTGCTCATGGGCTGCCATTAAGCTGTAGCGCGCCAGGGGATTGTAATGCTCCCAGCAAGCCAAAGCGCCAATCTTGCCAACGGCACTATCGCAAACCCGCAGCCCCGAGCCATCCCCCTGCCCCCACACCATCCGCTCATGGTATGTGGGCGTAATCTTTCGCCGCTTAATCAGACAAGAACCGTCCGCATCAAAAATCAATTGAGTGTTGTACAGGGAGCCCTTGTCCCGTTCATTGACCCCCAGTACCACCACCACTTCATGGGTCCGCGCCGCTTGGCTAACGACCTCCGTGACCGGTCCCGGCACCTCAACCGCTTCCTCATAGAGCTTCATATGCTCCTTGCCCATGAGGACCGGAGGAAGCACAAACGAAAAATAGGGATAGTACGGAACGAACGTCTCCGGGAAAACGACCAACTGCGCTCCTTCCTGGGCCGCATCGGCGATCGCCTTCAACACTTTTTCCACCGTGCCCGACTGGCTATGCAGTACCGGTGAAATTTGCACCGCCGCTGCCCTAACTGTTCGTGAATAATCCATAACCATCCCTCCCAAATTCTCTTGTGTAATTCCAGGGTCTGAATCCCCAGTTACTGCCATTTCAATAAGGCAAAGCGCCCAAAGAAACAGACCCGTTTTTAAAAAATAGTGGGCTGGAATTACATGGTCCAGGTATCAAGAATGAAGGCATTCTCTTTGCGATGCATCAGCACAATATCCAACACATCCAAAGGATTGATAGGGGTAATTCCAGGAATTAAAGAAGGCTCACCGTGACCGTATAGTGCCTGCAATGCGAAGCGGCAAGCATACACTTTCCCGCCATCTGCAATGATTTTTTCAACCCGGTTATTCATTGCCATATGTCCAGGAAATGCTTCATCGCCAAGCTTAGGAAAACCGCGCTGGACGCCGAGGGTGACGCCAGGACCGTAAAGCAAAATGGATGTTTCAAAGCCTTTAGAAATTAGGCGACTTGCTTGCAAAAGGTTAACTAAACCAATGGAACCTTCAAAAGCAACAGTGTGGAAGGTTACTAGGGCCTTCTCTCCCGGTTCCGCTTGAATATCGGGAAAAACCTTTTCCTCATAATCCACGAGGAAATCGCCAGGTTGGTAAGTGGGGGTCGTTACCTTGGGCATTAGAATCACTCCAAAATATTTGCTCCTAACCGTAAGAGGTCAATCCTAATAAACCGGTATTTGTTGTTACAAAAAGGAATATCCTGGTTTTTTAGACAGCGCTTAAAAACTCATTTTCACTGGAATATGCACTTACCAAATTGGTCCTACTGCACCAAAGAGCAGGTCAAGTTGAGGAGTTGTTCTAAAGTGCACTTTCTTGGGTTATGCCCTGTCCATAGGACGAGTCCTAATCACTCCGTAGTTGTTGATACAGAGTGATTATTTTTTTCGCTTTTATGGTTAATTCACGCACGACGAATGACTAGAAAGAATTTTGAAGTTGAAGTAACTGACATAGAAGTAACTGAGTATGAAATCCCATTATCCTGTTGTCATTATTGGCGGTGGTCAAGCCGGACTGGTCTCTGATATTGC
>JBCCTE010000184.1:0-6281 GCA_039198915.1 Cyanobacteria bacterium P01_D01_bin.73
AAAATCGCCATCCGCGTTTCATAATCCGGCGACTGAATATCAGCAATCAACCCCATGGAAAATCGCGAACATAGACGTTCTTGCAGCCGCGAAAGCTGATTAGGTGGGCGATCGCTCGCAATCACCACCTGCTTCCCCGCCTCATGGAGCGTATTAAACGTATAGAAAAACTCTTCCTGGGTGTACTCTTTGCCCTCAATAAACTGAATGTCGTCAACGATCAGCACATCCACCGCCCGGTACTGCTCCCGGAAGCGCTGCATTCCATCCTTGCGAATCGCAGTAATCAGGTCATTCGTAAATTTTTCCGTAGACACATAGAATACGCGAGCATCGGGATCGCTTTGTCGCCGATAATGCCCGATCGCCTGCATCAAGTGCGTCTTGCCCAACCCAACACCGCCGCACAAAAACAGCGGATTAAACTCCCGTCCCGGCGATTCCGCCACCGCCAGCGATGCCGCGTGGGCCATTCGATTGTTCGAACCCACCACAAATCGCGAAAACGTGTACTTCGCATTAAGCTGCGCGGCACTTAGAGCTGCCCCGTTGGATTTGGTCGCTCCATTAGAACCATTAGCAACCTTAGACTTGCCGACTCCATCGGATTGACGAATGGCGTCAGGATCCTGAGGCTGCAGGAAAACATTAACCGACTGCTCAATGGGGTCCGGTCCTTCCCCGTCGCGGTTGGCGATAATCTCTATCTCCACCGATCGCCCCAACACCGACTCTGCCGACTGCGCGATCGTTTGGATGTAGTACTTCTGCAACCAATTACGGGCAAAGGGAGTAGGGGTACGCAAAGTTAACGTGCGATCATCCAGCCGTTCCGCGATCGCCGTCTTAATCCAAGTTTCAAAAGTAGGACGACTGAGCTGCTCTTGCAAAATTTCCAAGATTTCTGCCCAGACGCTTTCCAGCGATTTGTCCATAGACAAACTCCCTCACAACGAATAGCAACCCAACAGCCCAGCAACAACAGTCACCGAAAAATGCTGAAAAATAGAGGACGATCCAATGCCACTATTCCCCCGAATCAGTGGAACCGTAAGCTCTCTGCCCGCACTTCCATCGTGGCATTTTAGGGGGGAATAGGCAGCCAGGAGCGCGCAAAAAGAACTAAAAATTAATTGAGAAAAGCCCAGGATTATTCCCTAGAGTGGCTACAGTATCAGCCCCTAGCAAGCTTCCCCACTAAATTTTCCGGTAAAGTTTAGGTTTACTTTTAGTTACAGTTTCCTAACGCTTGGAAAGACTTAGAAATAGTGGCATTACACAGTGGTTCTGGTGGCAACAAGGTGGAACAATACCAAGTTAGTTTCATCGCCAAATTCACACCCTCAAAGAGAGTTTATTACCGGGCTAGCCGTGCTGAAGCTACAAATTCAATGCCATAAATTTAAGGGCAATGGAGATCCGGCTCCCGCCACAATCTAACCCTCGCTGACGCTCAACTGTTGTTTCTTTGCTAATTATTTGATCCCCATGAAGTCTTACTTGGCCGCTGCGATTCAAATGAATAGTCAACCGGATCTAGCCAAGAATCTGGCTCAGGCAGAGGAACTAGTGGACTTAGCGGTGCGGCGTGGGGCAGAGGTGGTGGCTTTGCCGGAGAATTTTTCCTTCCTTGGAGAGGAGAAGGAAAAGATGGCGCAGCTTGAGGCGATCGCCACCGCCAGTGAGAAATTCCTACGCACCATGGCCCACCGGTTCCAGGTCACCATTCTAGGTGGTGGCTTCCCCATGCCCGTCAGTGGCGGTAAAGCCGCCAACGTAGCGCTGCTGGTGGACCCAAAAGGCGGAGAAATCCGCTATGAGAAGGTCCATCTATTTGACGTAAACCTGCCCGACGGCAATACCTATCGCGAATCGGAAACCATACGAGCAGGCACACAATTGCCGCCGGTTTATCCCTCAGATGAGCTGGGGCAATTGGGCATTTCTGTCTGCTACGACGTGCGCTTCCCAGAGCTCTATCGCCATCTCTCCAAAAAGGGCGCAAATGTATTGTTTATACCCGCAGCGTTTACGGCTCACACTGGCAAAGATCACTGGCAAGTGCTGCTCCAGGCGCGGGCCATTGAAAACACCTGCTACGTCATTGCTCCCGCCCAAACCGGTCTCCATTACGATCGTCGCTACACCCACGGCCACGCAGTTATCGTTGATCCCTGGGGGGTAGTTCTGTCTGATGCTGGTACTGAGAGCGGGCTGGCGATCGCCGAAATCTCCCCTGATCGAATCCACCAGGTCCGCCGCCAGATGCCCAGCCTAAAGCACCGTACCTTTGGCTAGTCCCATACAGCAACGCTATACAAGAACAGCATCGCTGGCCGTACTCTGGCTAAGCTCTAGATCCTGCTGACTTTGTCCGTAGGCTTCCAGCTTGACCGGCAAAGTGATTGTGACGCATGTCCCCTGCGAGTCAGAGCTTAAATCAACCTGCCCCTGATGTTCTTCATTGACAATTCGGTCCACCAACGCCAATCCCAATCCCTTACCTCTACCCACAGGCTTCGTCGTAAAAAATGGATTGAATACCTCGGATTGAATATGCTCAGGAATTCCCACCCCATTATCTTGAAAAGTAATGGAAACAAAATTCTGGTCAACTACTTCAGTCCGTAGACAAAGTTCTAAATGGTCTGAACTGCAACTGGGATCTTCCAAGGCATCGATCGCATTCATTAGGATATTTAGAAACACCTGGTTAACCTGCCCAGGATCACATTCAACCAAGGGTAACTTGCCATAATCCTTCTTCACCTCAATCCTTGAGGTTCGAGTGCTGCTGGGCTCCAGGCGATAAGCTATCCGCGATAAAGTGCCATTCAAACTGTCATGAAGGTCAACAATTTTACGTCCAGCCTCATCTAGTCGGGCAAAGTTTCTGAGGGAAATAACAATATCACGGACCCGATCAGCGCCCGACTTCATTGAGTCACATAACTTCGGAAGATCATTAATAATAAACTCTAGTTCTTCCTCAGTTATGGATGGTTTTTCCTGACGTCGATAGCAGTCGACAGCGGTTAATAATATCGATATGTAGTCTTGAAGGTAGTGAACATTTCCGCATACAAATCCAAGCGGGTTATTAACTTCATGAGCAATGCCAGCGACAATTTGCTCCAAACCAGACATTTTTGCGTCATGAATTAACTCCTCCGTATCGAGCAAGTGCTGCTGGCTCGCTTCAATATCCTCCAGAGTGCTGGCGATCTTCTTGGTCATCTCATCAAAGGCAAGCATCACATCCCCCAGCTCATCATCGCGAATCTGCTGAACTGACTCTAGGGTTTGAGGAAGCTTTTTATTATTTCGAAAAGCGTTGCCGACGGTGGTCAAATCCATTCGTAATCGAAGAATGGGATCAATTACCCATCGATTCAAAATAACCGCAGTGGAAGTAGTAACAGCGATGGAAATAATAATGACCAGAAATAAGATTCGACCATTAAAGGCAAAGAATTCATCCCTAATGGCGATCGCATCGTGGCTGATAATAATAGTGTAATCTTTTCCATCTAAAGAGATGGATTGAACAAAGTCATATTGATACGTTCCTCGATCTAAATAGCTAGACTTTTTATGAGTCTGAAAATCCTCAAAGGATAGAATAGGAGGCTGACCAAACGCACCAAATATTCCTCCATCTTTCCCATAGATTGTACCTCCGATAAATAAGGGTTTCTCTCCTCGAGTTAAGCGCGACAGCCCGTTAATTATTTTGCCTTTATTACTGTCTCCCATCGATCCTTCCGAGGCTAAGACAGCCGTGATTTGGGCACAGGAAAGGTTCGTTAAATTGTCTAGAATTTCTTGCTCTCGCCGCAGAAATGATGGGATTAGAATTACAAACTCAATGGCAATAATGCTTAGAAATACAGAGGCGACAATTTTCTTAGACAGGCGGGCATGATAAAAGGATTGGAGACGCTTCATGTAAAGTCAGAAAATCGACCAGGCAGACAGCCGCGCAACTATTCAGCTACACATCATTAACTTGCACAGATTGACGCCATATCTTTCATGGAGCACCAATCTGTACAAGTTGGTTTACGCAAATTTTTTATGCGAATTGTTCAGGCAAGTTAGCCCGGTCATAGAGCTACATCCTTAGAGTCCTCTTAAAACTGCCCTGGCGCTAATTTACCTGAGCCTAATAATGCTGAACTAGTAGCGAATTTGCATGGTGACAAAGGCGCTTATGGTTTGTTCGCCTCCAACAATTGGCGCGCCTGGTGCCTCCATGGCAATCCCACCGCGAGTGGCAAACTGAAATGAGGGCGCACCCTGTAGCTGAATACCAATAATTTCTCGCCGGCTTAGCCCCAGCGCTCCGAGAACAATATCGGCTTCTGCTTGGGCATTTTGAGACGCAAGGATTAGCGCTTGCTTGCGAGCTTCTTGGATTGCTGCTGGAGTCGCGGTTAGGGAAATATTGTTGATGCGGGTCGCCCCGTTTTTAACTGCGCCGTCGATAACTTTGCCGGAGTCCGCGATCGCCGTTCGAAAGGTCAGCGTTGTACTAGCAGTGTATCCAATTAGCTCAGAGTTCCGACCGTAGCGAGGCGACAGGGAAATGGATTGAGTTTGCAGGTCTTCGAGGGCTTGCTTCTTAAGCCAATCGACCAGGGTGTTGGACTGGGCAGCAAGCTGAGCTTGGACCGAAGCGGCATCGCGTCCCTGGACCTCTACTCCCAAGCGAACGACTGCATGGGTCGAGGGGATAGCGACAGAGCCGTTGCCACTAACGCTGATGGTTCGCTCCTGGATAGTGGTCAGGGCGATCACTTCCGGCATGGCGATAAACTGCGCCGCCAGTGGGGCGATCGCTGCTCCCAGCATTAATCCCGACGTTGCGATACTCGATGTCACCCCACAGACCAGCCTCTTGGTCTGTGTTTGCAACCAAGTTTGCCCCAATGAACGAGTCATGGACCATGCTCCAAAAACGACAATAAAACAAAAGTTCTACGGCCGATCTTGTAGCTCAACGCCATCCTCGCCGCCAACACCTATGCCAGTTTCGAAAACGCTCGCGCCAGTTAAAGTGACGTTATCCATTTGCGCACCGTAAACATCCACTTCATAAAGAGTGGTCGCGCTTAAATTCGCCTGATCCAAATTGGCTTCACTCATATCCGCCTGGGACAAATAAGCACCAGTTAAATTCGCTCCAGATAAATCGGCACCCGCCAAATCAGCGCCTTCTAAATTGGCGTGGGACAGGTCAACATTGCGCAAATTTGCCCCGCGTAAATCGGCTCCAATCAGGTGGCTATCGCTTAAATCTTCGCCCGACAGATCAGCCCCCGACAAATCACAGCCGCCACAAAGCCCCGTTTCCCGTAGCGTTTTTAAGTCATTGGGCTCAGCGGCGTTTCCCGTTGCAATTACGGGCATTGCTGCAATGGCTAATAGTCCTAATCCAATGCTGATTCCTAGCTTTTTCATGGTCATATCCCACACCGTACCTCTTCTTTAGAATAAGGCTTTTGCATGGGAAACGATCGCCCAGAACGGCGATTCTTTACCGCATCCATGGTTTTTGAATCAATTCGTTACGTTTGCTCTTAAGCCCTAGGAAGTTAGGCTTTGAATAGGATGGAAATACAATAGATAAAACGAGATCGATATTGAAAGGATTAGATATAAGAAAGGTGGATATAAAAGCGTTAGTTTTATGCGGATTTTAGAGGAGTAAAGAGTTGATAAGGTGCCCCGCCGAGAAAGTTGACGGCAAGCTTGGAGCCATTGCAGGCGTTGGTATTAGGGCGATCGCAAATGAGTGAATTGACTAAAAATCTAGCCCAAAACTTAGTGGCAATTATTAGCGATTTTGGATTAATTGATAACTATGCAGGCGTTATGAAGGGGGTGATGCTGGACATTGCATCGCCACTGGAGATTGTCGATATAACCCATCAAGTTCCGCCGCAAAACGTTTTGGTAGCTCGCTTTGCGTTGGCGACAGCAGTTGCTTATTTCCCTGCCGGTACGGTGTTTTTATCGGTAGTGGATCCGGGGGTAGGCACCGGGCGACGGGCGATCGCAGCCCGGACCAAATCCCACTATTTCGTGGGGCCAGACAACGGTATCTTTAGCGCTGTTTTTGAACGGGATCCGGCGATCGCTGCCGTTGAGCTAAACAATTCAAACTACTGGCGCGATGCTCAGCCCAGCAGCACCTTTCACGGGCGCGATATTTTTGCCCCGGCAGCGGCGCATTTGGCTAACGGGGTTGCGCTGAAGCAGTTGGGGGAGGCGATCGC
>JBCCTE010000185.1:0-6280 GCA_039198915.1 Cyanobacteria bacterium P01_D01_bin.73
CAACGCCATTGATGCGCTGGAGGAAAACAAAGTTACCAACCCCTGTATCGAAATTGAGATGACGGCGGATGGAGATAATGTGACGGTGGCAATCACAAACAATGGTCCGGCGATCGCCGAGAGTGCAAAGAATCGTCTGTTCGATCCCTTCTTCACCACCAAACCACCTGGAAAGGGGACCGGCTTGGGGCTTTCCATCTCCTATCAAATTGTTGTGGACCGCCATGGTGGGGAGCTGCGGTGCGAGTCCGTTCCCGAGGACACGACGTTCCATATTGTGATTCCCATTGCCCGGAATATTGCTGCCTCTGACCCATCGGCGAAGTCTCCCATGTCCGTACGCTACAAGGATCGACAGGACGTGCCGGAGACCGCGCATTCTTCGGAGGATGAAACGACTACAGCCCTTTCGGCGTAAACTTCGGTTTAGGACTCGTCATCCATCATGAAAGCCATTGGCCCTGGCATTGGTCTCTAGGGCATAGACTATGGCGTGCAACTGCCTGCTCTGCCTGGATGACATGACCTTGGGGCTACTGAATCGGGTGCCTTTCTCTCCGATTTCGAACGCCCTGACGCCGTTATTTTGATCTACGCAGCACCATGTCGACGACTCTCTCTAGCCCCATCGTTTGTACTGGCGTGGGACTACACTCTGGCGCGGCGGTGAAGTTGACGCTGATGCCGGAGTTAGAGGGCGATCGCGGTCGTTATTTTGTGCGGACGGATTTGCAAAATTCGGCGATGATTCCGGCGCAGGTTTCCCTAGTAGGAGAGACGGTCTTATCTACGGAGCTGGTGGCGGCGGCGGGGGCTGAGCAAGGAACTGTACGCACGGTGGAGCATTTGTTGGCGGCGCTGGTTAGCTATGGCGTTGAGGCGGTTCGCATTGAAGTAGACGGACCAGAGCTGCCGCTGTTGGATGGATCTGCGCAAGGGTGGAGTCAGGCGATCGCCACCGCCGGCGTCACCCACGATGCAGCCCAAACTTCAGAACGTAGCCCAACATCAAACGCCACGCCGTCCTATCCTGCCCTTGAGCAACCCCAGTGGATCCATGACGGTGATGCTTTCGTTGCTGCGCTGCCATCCCCCGTACTGCGCTTTAGCTACGGCATTGAATTTCAAGAAGCGCCCATCGGCAAGCAGTGGCATAGTTGGACGCCGGCGGACTTTGGGCGGGACGGGGACGATTTTTTGAATGCCATTGGCAAGGCTCGAACTTTTGGGCTGGCGCGGCAGATTGATCAATTACGTCAAGCAGGATTGATTAAAGGGGGAAGCCTGGAGAATGCCCTGGTGTGTGATGAAGAACGATGGCTAAATCCACCCCTGCGGTTTGAAAATGAGCCGGTGCGTCATAAAATCTTAGACTTAGTTGGGGATCTGAGTTTGATTGGAACAATTCCCACCGCCCATTACGTGGCATTTAAAGCTAGCCATCGGCTACATGTAGCGCTGGCTAAGGCGATCGCCCAACCCTTACCCTCTCCAGTGCCTCCCCAGTCCTAAACTTCCACCTCTAAACCTTGGGCCCGACCGTTCGTTAACACCATCCGAGTTCGCCACCCCTATGTCCACTCTGTCCGCCCCCCCCACCGCATCCGATATCGCCACCACCACCGAGGCGGCTCCGGCAACTGCGGCCGGTACCGAACACACTGACGTGGTTGACCAAGGACAGGAAACCGAGGAGAAACCCGAGAAAAAGACCTTCAGCATCGAGGAAATCCATCAGCTTCTGCCCCACCGCTACCCCTTTGCATTGGTGGACCGGATTATCGAATATGTGCCCGGAGAGAAGGCAGTAGGCATTAAAAACGTCACCTTCAATGAGCCGCACTTCCAAGGGCACTTCCCCGATCGCCCGTTGATGCCGGGGGTATTGATCGTAGAAGCCATGGCTCAGGTGGGCGGCATTGTGATGACCCAGATGCAGGAGGAGGGCGACGATCGCCTATTTGTATTTGGTGGAATTGATAAGGTGCGCTTCCGCCGCCCCGTTGTTCCCGGAGATCAGCTGGTGATGACGGTAGAGCTGCTATGGGTTAAGCGTAAGCGGATTGGAAAGATGCAGGGTAAAGCGACGGTAGACGGTAAGCTGGTCTGTCAAGGTGAGTTGATGTTTTCACTGGTAGACTGAATCCGATTTAAATTTTTCTTTGCCCATCCTTCTACCCCATGCAAGCCTTGATTCATCCGACGGCGGTTATCCATCCGGATGCCCGTCTCCATGCCTCGGTTCGTGTTGGCCCCTATGCGGTCATTGGCGAGCATGTGGAAATTGGTGCAGAAACAACTGTTGGGGCACATGTTGTCATTGATGGGCGGACCGTAATTGGCGATCGCAATCAAATTTTTCCCGGTGCGGTAATCGGTGCAGAGCCGCAGGATCTCAAGTATGACGGTTCCCTAAGCCTGGTCAAAATTGGTGACGATAATTCCATTCGGGAGTTCGTAACCATTAATCGGGCGACGCGGGAAGGAGAAGTGACGATGGTGGGCGATCGCAATTTGCTGATGGCCTATGTCCACGTTGCCCACAATTGCATTGTTGAGGATAACGTGATCGTGGCGAATGGGGTGGCGCTGGCGGGGCACGTGCATATTGAATCGCGGGCGACTATTGGTGGCGTGCTGGGGATTCATCAGTTTGTACGTATTGGGCGTCTGGCGATGGTGGGTGGAATGAGCCGTATTGATCGCGATGTGCCGCCGTTTATGTTGGTGGAAGGAAACCCAGCGCGGGTGCGGACGCTGAACCGTGTGGGATTGCGACGGGCAGGGTTTGAGGAATTGGGTGACGGGCAGGTGGTGAAGCATTTGAAGCAGGCGCTGCGGTTGTTTTTCCGCTCTGGGTTAGCAGCAGAAGAGGCGATCGCCCAAATCCAGACGCTGCCAACCAGTGAACCGTTGGACCACTTGGTGACCTTTTTGCAGCGATCGCTAGCAGGACGTCGGGGATTAACGCCGGGTACTAAGGGCAAAGTATCGAAGAAAAAATCTGCAAGTCCACAGGACGCAAGGGCAGAAGGTGTCGCAGTTATTGAGACACCCGTTGGCACTGCTGCGCATAACAACCTGACATCGGAGCTACATTCCCTAAACTCGTCTAATTCCAGCGCGATCGCCCCACCCACCTCGAATGTTTAGGCTGGTTGAGCTTGTATTTAAGCTGGGCACGGAGGCATTGGCAGGGGTATTGACGAGGGCACTAACGGGGATCAGGCGATGAAGCGCGTTTTTATTAGTACCGGAGAAGTGTCGGGGGATTTGCAGGCGTCGCTGTTGGTGCGGGGTTTGTATGAGCAGGCGACGGCGCGGGGGATTGAACTAGAAGTATCGGCGCTGGGGGGACCGCGTATGGCAGCGGCGGGCGCGAAAATTCTGGCGGACACCAGCCCCATTGGCTCCATCGGTTTGCTGGAGGCGCTGCCCTATATTCTGCCGACCTTCAAGGTGCAGCGGCAGGCAAAGGCATTTTTAAAAGCTAATCCGCCAGACATGGCGGTGCTGGTTGATTATTTGGGACCGAACCTTAGCCTAGGGAATTTTATTCGCAAGACTTTTCCCCACGTACCCATCTGGTATTACATCGCGCCCCAGGAGTGGGTGTGGTCCATGGGCGATCGCAACACAAATCAACTAGCGGGCTTAGTAGACTGCATTCTGTCGATTTTTCCCGAAGAGGCTCGCTACTATCGCGAGAAGGGAGCGACGGTTAAGTGGGTGGGGCATCCATTGCTGGATCATCTTGCCCAGGCTCCAAAGCGGAACGAGGCACGGCAGCGGCTGGGGATTGCTGACGATGAAACGGCGATCGCCCTAATCCCGGCATCGCGTCAGCAGGAAATTAAGTATTTGATGCCCACCATTTTCCAGGCGGCAAAGGATTTACAAACGCGGCTGAGCCAACAAAATCAGTCCGTAAAATTTTTGATTCCCCTGTCGCTGGAGAAATATCGCGGGGCGATCACCAAAGCGGTGTCCCAGTTTGAATTAAATGCAGAAATTCTGGGGCGCGGGGAAATTGAGGGGATTGGCTTGCCAGTGGACGACTTGGGCAATCAGCCGTCGATCGCCTGTTTAGCGGGGGCAGATTTGGCGATCACGAAGTCGGGCACGGTAAACCTGGAAGCAGCGCTGCTCAACGTTCCCCAGGCGGTGGTGTATCGGGTTAGCCCCATCACCGCTTGGATTGCTCGCTATATCCTGAAATTTTCCATCCCGTTTATGTCCATTGTGAATTTGGTGGAGATGCAGCGGGTGGTGCCGGAGTTTTTGCAGGAGGCTGCCACCCCCGAGGCGATCGCCCAGGAGGCATGGCAACTATTGCAGGGTCAGGAGCGGCAGACGGTGCTGGAAGACTACACCAGTTTGCGCCGGGCGCTTGGGGACGGTGGAGCCTGTAAGCGAGCCGCCGACGCAATCTTGGATGCTCTGTAAACGCTAATCCAGTTGACGCCCGGTTAGCTCCACAAAAATATCTTCCAGGTTCGACGGGCGCACCATTAGTCCCGTACGGTCCGGTTGGTTTTCTAGGTAGTCGTTGGCTTCCAGCATCGTCGGGAAAAACTTGTATTCCCAGCGATCGCCCACCTGCTTCATCACCAATCCTTCGCCGTGCTTTTTCTTAAATTCCGGCAGCGTCCCCAGCTCAATTAGCTGACCCGCATCCATAATTCCCACGCGATCGCACAAATACTCCACCTCATCCATATAGTGGGTGGTCAGCAACATGGTCATACCCTTGCGGTTCAGGTCGCGAATAATCTCCCATAGCCGCCGCCGTGTTTGCGGGTCTAGCCCCACCGTGGGCTCATCCAAAAACAACACATCCGGCTCATGCAACAACGCCCGCGCAATTTGCAACCGTCGCTTCATCCCCCCCGATAGCTCCTTCACCACGCTATCCTTCCGGTCCGTCAGCTCCACATAGGCTAGGCATTCATTAATCCGCTCTTGCCGCCGAGGATTGGGAATATGGTGGAGCCGCCCGTGATACTCCATATTTTCCCAAACGGTCAAATCCTGATCCACGCTCACCTGCTGAAGCACCACCCCAATCTGCTGCCGTACCTGGGTACTTTGGCGCACCACATCGTTCCCTTGCACCGAAATCAACCCATCGCTCGGTCGCGTCAACGTAGTGATCATCCGAATCGTGGTGGACTTGCCTGCCCCATTGGGACCCAACAGCCCAAACATTTCCCCCGCCTGGATCTCAAACGACAGCCCTTTTACCACGGGCACATCGCCATATACCTTGCGAACATTCTCGAGTGTGACAGCAGCGCCCATAATTTTGACCAATCCTCAGCGTTTTTCCGGTAGCGATGCCCACAGGTGTTATCTGCTCAAAATTGTTCCACATTACGAAATATGAAACAACGTTGGCGGTTTAAGACGGTTGCCCCCGTGTGGTTAAACCGGGGGTGTCATACTCAAAGCAGCGTCTTTCAAGTCTTCAAACGGTTGGGCTATGGAGCAACCAGATAATCAAACCCTGTACCTGCGTCTTGGTGTGACTCCCGCTCAGTTATCAGCATTTTGCCGTGACGCTCAAATTTCTGAATTCGCTCTCTTTGGCTCAATTCTGCGCAACGATTTTCGTCCCGATAGTGACATCGATATCTTAGTTTCCTTTATCAATCCCGATACGCTCAGTTTGATTGATTTTGTGGATCTAGAATATCGATTAGAAAACTGGCTAAAACGTGACGTAGATCTAGTGCACAAAATGACTGTGGAAGAGGATCGAAATTGGCTTCGTCGCCAGGAAATTCTAGAGAAATATCAAGTCATCTATGAATCGCGACCCGTTCTATCTTCTTGATATTCATCAATATGGTCAAGACGTTTTAGATTTTGTTCAGGGGATGGACAGAAACGCTTTTATCGCGGATTTAAAAACTCAAAGAGCTGTTATTTACTCCATCGCTATTATTGGCGAGGCAACGAAAAAGCTTTCCTCAGATTTTCGCAATCAAAACTCGCAAGTTCCTTGGAGGGCGATCGCCGGAATGCGTGACAAATGCGTTCATGACTATCGGCAAATTGATGCTAACTTTGTTTGGGTCGTTACCCAAACCAGTATCCCTGAATTACTTGAAGCGATTCGACCGCTTCTACCAGAAAAATAACAGGCTCATAATGATTGTATGAAAGCTCTAATCACTTTTTAAAAGAGCTGTTGAACTGATTTCTAAGTAGATATGTTTGCCGTTTTTTGCTAACTAGCGATCGCTCCTGAATATTGGGGCGATCGCCCCAACAAAAC
>JBCCTE010000186.1:0-6278 GCA_039198915.1 Cyanobacteria bacterium P01_D01_bin.73
CCTGAACCCACCGACCTGCTGCCTGAAGCCAAGGATCATCAACGCTAGCCAATGCCGTGGGCGATCGCGATGGGTCCAATGGATTAGACAGCGCGCCTCCTCCCTCTGCGCCTCCCCTTTCGCTGGCGGAATCGCTGGACAGACGCTCCTGGGAGTCCATTTCCGACGTTGCCACCACCGTGCCATTGCGCTGAATGATCGCCACCTTCACCCGCCGGTCCAGATTCAATCCCCGCAAAAACTCTGAAATATCCTCCAGGGATAGGTCCACGGACAAAACCCCTTGGACCTCCTGCTCAGCCATGATGGGCACCGACACTGTCAGCCCCAAAACCGGAGGGTCCTGGAATCGGTACACCGGCGACCAGGTTAGCTCCTGGCGTTGAACCGTATTTTGATACCAGGTACGGCTGCGGGGGTCGAAAGGTTCTCGCTTGAGACGCTCACCGGGCTCCCCACTTTCATTAAGGGCGTACACTTCCCAGTTCGGGCTAGTTTCTGGGCTGCGCACCGACAGCTTGGGAACGCCGCCGTTTTCCACCTGAAGCAGGTTCCCGTCCGTGTCGCTGTAGTAGATCGTCCTCGCCGCGGGCGACAGGCGCACTTGTTCTAAAAATAATTGTTGTAGCCGCCGTTGATTGTCCGACCCCACCACTGATAGCTCCAGTTGACCGCTTTGGCTGGATGCTTGGTTGACCTTCAGCAAAAACTCTGGCTGCTCAAAGTGGGTTTTGACTTTTTCTTTGACAACGATCGCCGTCCACTGTCCTAAGTCTTCAATGGTGCTGGCGGCAGTTTCTTCTCCGTGGCGAATGGACAGCCAGCTTAGGGCACCGGTTAGCAGAACAACCTCCGCCATAAAGGACAGAAGCAGCACCCAGCGTAACGCCAAAGGAGAACGCGATCGATACAGTCGTTGGAGCACCATAGGCGGTCAGGCTGGCCAAAAAGCTAGCGGTGGCAGGGGTAGTAGTTGCTGGAATAAGCTGCCGAAATCAATTGAAATGGACCGAAGTAAACCGGACAGGCCAATCCGAGGCAAGCGATAAAAATTAACGGTGCCTTTCTATTATTAGCGATCCGTGCGTTAGCAATCAGTAAATTACCGCCAGAAAAGTTACGTGAGGTGACTGTTCCCTAAGGCGGCATCGAGAGTGGTAGCCCCCCGATTAAGATTCTTGTAACTGGGGCGATCGCTACCCCTGCGCCGCACAAATTGACGCGCCCAGCAGACCCACCTTGGGTTCCAGGACGATCGCCACTGGCACCTGATCCAGCAATCCGCTAACCCGTCCTTTGTCCTTGAGGGCTGCCATAAACGGTCCTGCCGTCATCAAGCTCAGATTTTTCGCCGCAATTCCCCCGGCGATATAAAGACCACCACGCGGCAGCAGCTTCAGCGCCAGGTTCCCCGCCTCTGCACCGTAGGCGCTGATAAATAGCTCCATTGATCGCTCACACAGCACATCGGACTTTTTCTGGGCGGACTGGGAAATCAGTGCCCCTGGGTCGATCGCCCTATCCTGCTGTCCAGCGGATCGTTCCCAGTCGCGAATTGCATCGCCAATCTCCGGCGACTCTGGCGCAAACTCGCGATCGCGCAGGAACTGGTAAATCGCCGCGATGCCCTGTCCGGAAACGACGCGCTCAACCGAAACCCGGCTGATATTGAAGCGATCGCGCAGATATTCCAACAGATGCCACTCCAGCTCCGAGCGTGGCGCAAAGTCCACGTGCCCCCCTTCGCAGCCAAAGACTCGATGGCGATCGCCAGTTTTAATCACAAACCCCTGCCCCAATCCCGTTCCCGCTCCAATGACACCAATGGGTGCGTCGGGGTCGCGATCACCTGCCTGGAGGACATGTAGCTGATTGCCCTCTAGCCCCAGTACGCCATAGCCCACCGCCACAAAGTCGTTGATTAGGGTCACGGTAGCAATGTCCAGCGCTGATGCCAGGCGATCGCCCGTCAGCGTCCAGCCCAGGTTCGTCAGCTTCGACGTGTTTTCCACCACCGGTCCCGCGATGCCGAAGCACGCCCGCGCTGGTTTTTCCATGGGCTCCAGGCTCTGGGCAGCGATCGCCTCGGTAAAAAACTGGTTCACCATCGGCACTAAATCAGGAAAGTCGCCGCTGGGATATTCCTTTTCGTAGCGAGTCTCCAGCGATGAAGCCGCCGCTGGCTGATCCTGCATCGCCACCAGCCGCAGAATGGTCTTGGTGCCGCCAATATCTCCCGCCAGCAACAGCGTTGAAGTGCCCATAGTTCAATCTCGCCAAAGGAGCCCCGTAAACGATTTCATCCACACCCTACTGAATGGATCGCCCTAAATTGAGGCAATTCGCGTCGTTGAAATTGGAATGAAAACGGTTGATTTTGCCGGTTCCAAACGTCCGGTTCGCCGCCGTCACCAAATTTCCGAGTTAATTTTCAATTAAGTGTTGACAAGGTTTGAGCATTCTGGCATCTTTATTTATGCCGAAGCGGGCGGGACAACCGAAGCGCACGGAAAATGCGGATATAGCTCAGTGGTAGAGCGTCACCTTGCCAAGGTGAATGTCGCGCGTTCGAATCGCGTTATCCGCTTGGAAAAGTAGATCATTGCGTCTTGACTCAGTGCTTAAACCGGGGCCGACCGATGGAGACCTATAAATAGGGACGAGGGTCGGTAGGTTTACCGTTGATTCGCACTTCGAAGTGGAGGTGGGGACCGGTTGATAGACCTGTGGAACCGATTGCGGCGATCGCCTGTCCAGCGGACACCGTTTGACCGTTGGAGACGTACAGTTCGCTCGCGTGACCGTAGAGCGTCGAGATTCCGTCGCCTCGGTCAATAATCACCGTATTTCCATAGCCGCCGAACCACTTCGCCATAATCACCCGACCGCTGTGGGCCGCGCGAATGGTGCTGCCGTAGCGAGCGCCGAAGTCGAGACCGTTGTGGAAGCGCGATCGCTTCAAAATCGGATGTCGCCGCCAGCCGTAGCCGCTGGTTAACGGCCCCGAAGCCGGTGCCACCATTTCCCCCCGCCCCAGATTTAAAAATCGAGTGCGTGGCCCGCCGCTGCTGCTGCTGGCCGGTCGCCACCGTCCGGAGCGGCTAGCCCGACGACCAGAATTCTTCGCGCCCCGCTGCCCCTGCCGTTTTTGCTGTTCAATTTGCGCCAGGCGATTTTGCTCCGCACTGAGACGGTTTTGGGCAACGGACTTTTCGCGAATAAGCTGAGTCAGCGCATCGGAGTCCTTCGTTAACTGCGCCTCGCTGGCTTCCACTGTGGTTCGCTGGGCTTGAAGTTCGCTGACCTGCTCCCGCTGTTGCGCTGCCTTCGCCTGCAATGCCACAGCGGTTGTGTTCAGCTTCTGCGCCAATCCATCCAAGTCGCGCTGCTTATCCCGTAGCTTCAGACTTTGGACGCTGAGGGCGGCGGCGGCGGTTTCCAGACTTTTTAGCTGATCGCGATCGCGCTCATAGACCCGTTCAATCTGTTTGCGTCGATCCAAAAACTCGTTCAAACTTTCGCTTTGCAGCAGCACTGCAAACCCCCAGTGGGGCGGCTGCCGCTGGAGAAACTGTAGCCTCCCCACGATCGCCAATCGTTTGCGCTGATAGGTCTGCTCCGCCATCGCCAACGCCACCTCCAACTCCCCCATTTGCCGGGTTGCGTCTTCAATGCGCTGCTCAGTTTGGGTAAGCTGGCGCTCCGTTTGGTTTAAATTCCCCTTCAGCGCATCCAGCTTTTTACTTTCCTGATTTTCCTGCTGTTGCAGGCGATCGCCCTCTTCCTGAAGATTCTGGCGCTGTTGATCAACCTGCTGGCGCTGCTCTTGTAATTGTTGATTTTGCTGCTGAAGCTGCTGTTGCTGTTGCTGAAGTTGGCGCTGCTGTTGCTGTAGCTCTGGGATAGATGTTGATACCAACGAGGTTTCTGGGGAGGCGATCGCCGTCAAGCCATTGATGGTCCATCCATCAACCAACCCGCCATAGCCAACACCAAGCCATAGCAAAATTCCCAGGACAGCGCCCAAAAGCAGTCCCAGCCTTCGCTTGCCCGTCCGTTGCCGAGCCGCCTTCTCCGTCAGTGGTCTACCCAATCCCTTCACACTTACCAGTCCATAACCAATCCGTTCACCCGAGGGTCTGACCGCTTTATGCACCCGGCAAGCCTATCCTAACCCGCACTTTTAGTGACCACGCTTCACATTGTTAACCTCTGAAAACTTAGGGCATGTTCTTGGCAAGGAATTGGAAGAAGAGCCAAGGACCATGCAAAGCAGGATGACGCTTCTGCTTTTATACAAAGTACGAAGAGTGCCCCCGCAGGAAGTGAGCCGTAGCTCTAGTTGACGACGCCTGATTGGAATTTAGGAGATCAGGATACGTACAAAACACGAGTGGAATTCAGTCAAATCAGCGTTGAATGCCACCGCCAAGGCTCCTGTAATAGACCTTACGTGGCTTGGGTTCTTTGCGGAGAAACGGCAAGCCTGGAACGGCGCCATTAGGACTATGACAATTGATGACCATGTCTTGAGCCTCCACTGACACAAATGTTACGAAGGGTGCATGGCAATTGTGCGTCGATGGGCCGCGATCGCCCTCGGAGAAATTCTACTCAGTCTCCTGCTTTTGGCGATCGCCCCAACCTTTCTCAACTCGAAGAACCCGTGGCTCGGCTTTGCCATCTGGATTGCAGTTCCCACTATGCTCGGCGGTTCGGCAGCATACGCAACGGTGCGATCGCTCAACGCCCAACAAGCCCACGCCCTTTTCTGCAAAACCTGTCCCAACTGGAGCCACACCGTCAGTCCCCTGGATTTCCTCGATATCCCTCTAGACAAGGTGCAGCAAGCTCTTCCCCAACTAGAAGCCTGGGAAGAGACCGACGAAACCAAAATTCTGCATCTATCTCCCCTCGATCTGCTCCGTTAGCCTTCTCCACTCTGACTAAGCCTATGGCCAGCATTGACTCCACCATCGGCCGACTAACCAATCAGCTTGGCGATCAACCTGCCGATTCCCCTCGCCTAGGTCGACCTCGACTGGCTGGGGCGATCGCCCGTCCCCTAATTGCCCTCGCCACCCTGGCAATTGGTGCCACCGGCTGCGGCGTTATCCCCGGCACCAACACCACAACCATCGAGCCGGGCTATGCCGGTCTAAAAATTCAGCTCTATGGCGGCGAAAAAGGTATTGACAACGCCGAACTCGTCACCGGGCGCGTCTGGCACAACGGCTACACCGAAGAAGTCGTTGTCTTCCCCGTCTTCGTCAACACCTACCCCTTCACCCAAACCGAAACCGAAGGATCCCTCAACGACGAATCCATCGTCTTCTCCGTTGGAGGCAGCCCCGTCTCCGCTGACGTCGGGCTCTCCTTCGGCTTTTCCACCGAAGCGATCGACGGCGGTCCCCGCACCCGGTTGCACGACTACTACAAAACCTATCGCAAAGACCCAGACCAATTTCGCGCCAACGAACTTCGCAATGGTCTGCGCAACTGCTTCTCCGAAGTCGCCGAGACGAAGGAACTAACCCCGTCCATGCTGCCCACCAACCAGCAAAGGCTAGTCACCGGCGTGCGCGATTGCATGCAAAAGCGCTTCCCCATCGTGGTGATCCAAGACGTATCGCTGCTAAGCCCTCTGCGCCTGCCGCCGGATATCCAAGCCAGCATCAACGAACAGTTCGCCGCCCAACAAGCCGCCCAAACCGCCGAAGCCAACCGCCGCAAAGTAGAGGCCGAAGCCGCTGCCAACGTTGCCCGCGCCAAAGGAGAAGCCCAAGTCACGATTGAAAGAGCGAAGGCTGAAGCTGAAGCCAATCGATTGCGATCAGGTTCTATTACCCCCCAGGTTTTGGAGTTTGAACGATTAAAAGTTGAGCAAGCTCGGATTCAGAAATGGAACGGTCAACAGGCCCCCAACATTCAAACTCCCAACGTTCAATTGGGAACTCCGGCAACCTCAACAGCCCCTTCCCAATAGGGCAATATCAACAAAATTCAAAGTGGTAGTGCTGCGACGTAATGGTCAGAGTGCGAGGGAGAGGTTGTAGTAATTCAAGAAATAGCGCAGCGCCCCCGCATGATTCTCCACTTTCTTGGAGAACGATAGGGCGCATCTAACTAACCGGGATATCCTCTGACGCAACGTATTGTTCAATCGCTCAATATGATTCGTTTGTCCCTGCTCTTTCCCTCCAGGACGATGACGTTTGCTGGGTAAGACACAGCCGTAGGCATCCCAGAAATCGGTGTGGCACACGGCGCATTGGCGA
>JBCCTE010000187.1:0-6251 GCA_039198915.1 Cyanobacteria bacterium P01_D01_bin.73
AGCAAGGCAACATCAACGCCTCGAAACGCCTATCGAGCTGGGCGAGGATTGCAACTGGGACGGAAGAAACCTGAGGCGATCGCTGCCTATAGAAAAGCAGTTCAAAAATTTCCAAATGCTCCCGAGACTGGAGAAGCTCGAATTAAATTAGCTGGGTTACTTCCTGCCAAGGATAGAGTTGATTTTCTGAACCAAACTATTCAACAATTTCCACACCTTTCCGGTGAAGCGATCGCCCTTCAAGCTAATGCCTTTGACGACCTAAATAGCGGCACCACTGCGGCTCAATTGCGTCAAAAACTCCTTCAGAATCATGGGGATAGCGAGGCAGCAGCAACCATCCATTGGAAAGGTGCCTGGGAAGCCGCCAAGAATAATCAGCTCAACAGCGCCATTCGCCAGTCGCAAGCCATCGTTTCTCAGGCTCCCGACAGTGAGCTTGCACCCCGTGCGGGCTATTGGTTAGGGAAATGGCAGGCCGCTGCCGGCAATGGTGAGGGCGCAAAGCAGGCTTATCAAATTGTCTTGAAACGCTATCCCACTTCCTACTACGCCTGGCGTTCTGCACATCGATTGGGGCTTCCTGTAGGGGACTTCTCCACCGTTCGTCAGTTGCGCCCAAAAACGCAGCTTCCTCAGACGCGATCGCCCCTACCCGTCGGAAATCCAGCACTGCAAGAGCTGTACCAATTGCACCAGGACCAGGCAGCTTGGGAAGAGTGGAAAGCCCAGCGTAACCAGCGATCGCCCAGCATTTCAGAGCAGTTTACTGATGGGGTCATGCGAGTAGGAGTTGGCGATAATCTAACCGGAATCTTCTTGATTTCTAACCTGGCTTGGCGCGACTTGCCAGAAGAGAAAGATGAGTACGAAAAGCTCAGTCAAACTAATGGTTATTGGTACGGACTTTATCCCTTTCCCTATACAAAGGAAATTGAAGCTGCCGCCCAGAAGCGCAACTTTCATCCCATGCTTGTGGCGGGTTTAATTCGACAGGAATCACGCTTTGAAAAGGATATTGAATCCGTCGCTGGAGCGATCGGCTTGATGCAGGTTTTGCCGACAACTGGCGACTGGGGGGCGAAGGAAATTGGGCTAGCTGAATTTAACCTGCGCAACCCTAGCGACAATCTTGCTTTGGGCACCTGGTTTCTGGACTATACCCACCGGGAATACGACGGTAATTCGATGTATGCGATCGCCAGCTACAACGCCGGACCGGGCAATATTGCTAAGTGGATTAAGCGGTTTAATCCCCAGGATTTGGACAAGTTTGTTGAGGAAATTCCTTTCCCCGAAACTCGAAATTATGTCAAAGCAGTCCTAGGAAACTACTGGAATTATGTGCGCCTTTACGACGCCGAAACCCAGGCTCTAATTCGCAGCGAAGTAGGCGAGTAAAAACGCTTGCAGATAGTCGTTATCAGAGCTTCTAGATGTCGTCGGTTTTCGGTGCCACCCAGATACGGTAGGCAACGTAGCCGACTAAGCCGAGGGCAACCAGACTCACTACGGTCGACACTAGAGTGACCGTGATTCGCAGCAATGTCAGAGCTGCAAACGCTCCGACAACGCCTGCAATGATTTTGCCCGTGGTGCCCAATCCACTAAACCAGGACAGCAGAGAGGATGCCGCCGCTATCAACGACGTTGATCCCTCAGAATCGGGCGATCGCGGACTCTCGACAGTCACTTTAGGGGATGCCACCGAGTCGTTGTTACCCCGGTTCAACTCCGCTTCAATTTCTTGTAAACGCTGCTCTAAACTTTTTTCGTTAGGCTGAGCCATCGTTACCTCACCATCAAACCAGCCATCAAAATCGCCGGCAAAACCTGTAGATCATCGGACAGGGGGCAGCACAAACCGCTATGCTTGTTAACGCTTTGGGCTGCGCACTTAGCTCTATCCTAAGCTAACTTTTCACCGGCGACCTTCGGTAACCCGTCTAAACGTCACCAAAATTCGTCGTCTAGTATTTATTTTCTACGTTCTTTCTCAGTCTTTTCCAACAGTTGAAATATGAGCATTAACCAAACAAAACGCCTGGTTCTGATGGCAGAAGATGAGCTCACGAACTTTAGTACGACCGCGCGAAAAATTGAAAAACTACAGCAGAAAATTGCCCTCAGCGTCTCCTTGACCGAGCAGCAGCAGGTTCGAGAAAATCTTGAGGCTGAATTGCCAGATGGAGGACTAGCACTAACCGTTGAAAAGCAGCGCCAGGCAGTTGCGCTACCATTCTGGGGCATTGCTGGATTGGGACTGCTGTTAGGAATTTCGATGAATCAACCCGGTGACTTACTGTTCACGGGGGGCGGTGTAATTGCTGCCTGGACATTACAGAAATGGGGCTGGCAGCTACAGGCAAAGCGCTTAGTGGTAGCAACCCTAGACAGCATTCAAGGGCGTATTGACGAGGAACGTCATAAGGTTGCCAAGGATAAGGCTTAAACCACGTTTTCTCGACGGCTTAAATTACTATCTCTGGGTTTTTCGGGTCAAAATCAATGAGCGTTCTAACATTAAAAAATGCGTCTAAAGATTTTGGCATTAAGGCGATTCTACAGGATGGCAATTTAAGTTTAGAGGAAGGTGAAAAGGTCGGACTAATTGGCACTAATGGGTAAGGGAAGTCGACTCTGATGAAAATGCTGGCGGGATTGGAGTCGTTGGATCAGGGCGATCGCTGGGTCAATTCAAAGTACCGAGTTGTTTATCTGCCTCAGGATCCCCCCGTTGATGAGGAGCGGACGGTACTTGAGCAAGTATTTGCTGACTGTAGCGATCGCCTCAGTCTAGTTCGCGATTACGAATTGGTGTCCCAGCGATTAGCTAATGCGCAGCCGGACGATGATGCGGATCGGCTAATGGCGCAAATGGCAGATTTGGGCGATCGCATCGAAGCTGAGGGGGCTTGGGATTTAGAAACCCAGGCAAAGATTGTTTTATCAAAGCTGGGGATCGACAATTTCTCGGCGCAGGTTGGGACGTTATCCGGCGGCTATCGGAAGCGAATTGCGTTAGCAACAGCGCTGCTATCTGAGCCAGATTTACTGCTAATGGATGAGCCGACAAACCATTTAGATGCGTTGTCGGTTGAGTGGCTGCAAGGATATTTAAATAGCTATCGCGGCGCAATTTTATTGGTTACCCACGATCGCTACTTCCTGGATCGAGTAACGCGAAGAATTCTGGAATTGGATCGAGGAGATCTATCGTCCTTTGATGGTAACTACACCTATTACCTAGAGAAAAAGGCGCAGGAAGAAGCCGCCACTGCCAGCAGTAAACAAAAGCTAAAGGGCGTTTTGCGGCGGGAGCTGGCTTGGCTACAGCGTGGGGCAAAGGCTCGCAGCACCAAGCAAAAAGCTCGCATCGATCGCTATCACGAAATGAAGGGGCGAGAGTTCAAAGAAGAGCTAGGAAAAGTCGATATTTCAACAGCATCTCGACGCATTGGTAAAAAGGTTATCGAAATTAAAGACGTTTGCAAAAGCTATGGCGGTCACACCCTAATCAAAGATTTTACGTATATTTTTGAGCCTCAAGATCGCGTCGGAATTATTGGCGGAAACGGCGCAGGAAAATCCACTCTGGTTAACATTATGATTCAGCGGTTAAAGCCGGATCAGGGTGAGGTCAGTCTGGGACAAACCATTCACGTTGGGTATTTTGATCAGCACACAGATGACCTTAGCGACAAGGGAAACTGGCGGGTTATTAACTACTTAAAAGAAGCTGCGGAGTTGGTCACAACCTCTGATGGCAGCACCATCACCGCGTCGCAAATGCTGGAGCGCTTTCTGTTCCCGCCGGATATGCAGTTTGCGCCCATTGAAAAACTGTCAGGAGGGGAGAAGCGACGCCTGTTCCTACTGCGAGTTTTGATGGCAGCCCCCAATGTTCTAGTGCTAGACGAGCCCACCAACGACCTAGACGTACAAACGTTGGCGGTGCTGGAAGAGTATCTAGAGGCGTTCAACGGCTGCGTAATTATCGTTTCCCACGATCGCTATTTCCTGGATCGAGTCGTCAACAAAGTTTTTGCCCTGGAACCCGGTGGTAATGTTCGGCAATACCCTGGAAACTATTCCGTTTACTTAAACTTCTGCGCACGAGAAGAAGCGCGGGCGAAAGAGGAGCAAGAATTAGCAACTTCTACAAAAAACAATGGCAATTCTAAAGTAAAAGAAAAGTCTGAAACTAAGACTAAGCTTCAGCAACAGGGGCGATCGCGAAAGCTATCCTACAAGGAAAAGCGCGAGCTGGCTGAACTCGACGAAAAGGTTCCCGAGCTAGAGGAAGAGAAGGAGCGGCTGGAGAAAGCTCTTTACGAAAATCCTCCCAGCGACTACACAGAGATGGAGAAATTAACCTCTCGTTTGGCTACTTTGGAAAAGGAAATTGACGACTCTACGGAACGTTGGCTGATGCTGTCTGAAATTGCAGAGTCCAATTGAAATTTAGGCAGGAATTGTAAATGAATAGCCAGAGCGACGCGTTTTTACTGGGGCGAATACTGCTTGAATTTGATCGCGCCGACGTGGATTTGTTGGGTGAATTATCGGCGATGGCCCTGACCCCAGACGGTAGTTTGTGGGTGGGTTCAGACGAGTTACACACCCTAGAACGTTTGCAGCCAATTTCCCCCATGCACTATGGAAAACACAGGAGCTGTGAACTGCCAAAGAAGTTTTTGCCATTGCCGGATCCAGAGGGTGAAATTGATTTTGAAGGATTCAATTACAGTGACGGTTATCTCTGGTTTGTGGGATCCCACAGTCAGAAACGGAAGCGTCCTAAGGGGAAAGGGGAAAAGGATTTAAAGCGCCTAACTCAAATTATTAAAGAACCCAATCGATATGCGCTAGGGAGAGTTGCAATTTCCTCAAAGGGGGAAATCTCTGAAAAAGGTAGCGCCATATTGCCGTTTGGTGATGCTGATAATAACTGGAAAGGTAATGCCTTAATGACGGCATTGGCAAAGGATCCCCACATGGGTGGCTATATCTATCAACCAATTCCCTCCAAAGAGAATGGTTTGGATATTGAAGGGCTGGCTGTCCGAGGCGATCGCATTTTTCTAGGGTTAAGAGGACCTGTACTGCGTGGATATGCAGTGGTCATAGAATTACATTTTGAAGATACAAAAGAAGGCGATATCAATCTGTTGCCTGCCGCTGGAAAACACCTATACCGAAAGCACATTTTAAACTTACGAGGACAAGGAATTCGTGACCTTTGCTGGCACGGAGATGACCTAGTAATATTGGCTGGACCAACTATGGCAGCGGATGGCTATGCTGATGTCCTTCGATGGCGATCGCCTCTCGGAGAGAAAGATTCTGAAAAAGCCGATTTTATTTATGAGCTGGACGGCGATCGCCTGCAATCCATGATGACCCTACCCATGGCGCGGGGATGCGACAAAGCTGAGGGCATAACGCTGGGGCAATGCTGGCAGGAACCTTGCCTGTGGATTGTTTATGACGGTCCAGGCCCTCAGCGATTCATTGGCGATCGCTCCCTCCTGATCGACGCATTCCGCATCCCATGAAATCTACCACCGTCAGCGAGCAATCTGCAATTTAATTCCTACGGATAGAAAATTCCATGCAACGTAAGTTTTTGGGCAAATATTGGGGACGGGCAGTGGGGGCAATGTTGGCAGGAGCCGCATCCCTGACAATGGTGAGCTGTGGTCCTTCCGACTCGTCTGCGCCCGCTGGAGGTGATGCCTCCGCCACCGAGGAAACCCTGACCCTGGGGGCCATTCCCGACGAGGATCCTGAACGACTCCAGCGTCAATATCAACTGCTGTCGGACTATCTTTCCGCAGAGTTGGGGGTGCCAGTAGAGTACAAGCCCGTAACTGATTACGCTGCAGCCGTAACCGGATTTAAAACTGGCGATTTGGAACTGGTGTGGTTTGGTGCATTGACCGGAGTACAGGCTCGCCTACAGGTGCCCGATGCTGAAGCGATCGCCCAACGGCAAATTGATACGGAATTCACCAGCGTCTTTATCGCTAACTCTGGAGCGGGGATATCGGAGTTCTCCTCTGTGGAAGACCTAGCCACCCTAAAGGGCAAAACCTTCACCTTCGGCAGCGAGTCTTCCACCTCCGGTCGCCTTATGCCCCAGGCTTTTCTCGAAAGAGCTGGCGTTTCCCTGGAAGATTTCAAGGGTGAAGCCGGTTTTGCCGGGGACCACGACAAGACCATTAAGGTGGTGGAAGCGGGCAGCTATG
>JBCCTE010000188.1:0-6224 GCA_039198915.1 Cyanobacteria bacterium P01_D01_bin.73
AAAATTACTTCATTACTGGTCAAGCAAATTTCCACCAAAACGCCCCGTTCCCGCATCATTTCCATCAGCTCAAAGGGCTTGTCCTCATACAGCACATCCACCCCGTGCCCAATGCGACTCGCCTGAGCAATTTCCACCGCCTCGCGAATATTCGATCGCAACTGTTCCGGCGGCACCAGCCCTAACGTCAACTCCCCCGCGTGAAGCGCCACTTTAACCTCGGGGAACTTGCTTTTTAAAAAGCCCAACATCTCCATTTGTAGGGTGTAATCTCGCAGCGCAATGGGATGATCCTCCGGCGCTACTAAGTTCAAACCCACCACCTTTGAGTTGTTTTTTACCAGTTCAAAGGCATAAACAAGCTGGGCAAAAACCTGTTCTGGCGTCTTCGTCCGCGTGGTTTGCTGAAGGAAACGTACTGTTACTTCACATCCTGGCTGAGGATTTGGCGTATTACATCCCAGAGTTTTCTCAATTTCCCGTTGTAGGGCATTCACCTCCTCACTGCCGGTAGCCACCAAATCCATCAGTCCTCGCTCGATTAGCAACTTGCGCAGTATCTCGAAATCCTCCTGCCAATTGATCTTGCGCCCCGCCTGTTGTTCAAATTCTGCCTTAACTTGCCGCCCTAGCTTTCGTACCGGGCTACCCTTAACCGTCCTCATCAACTCCAAATAGAAAATATGTTGTGATGCGGCGCGATTTGCCACCTCTGCCACCATGTCATCCTGACGGCTTTCGGAAGAAGAAATGGGCGAAAACGTACCGAAGGTTGAGAAAAACTGATCGTGTCCTGAACGACCGCTAAATTCTAAATTTCTAACAGAAAAACTATTAACTAAAGCGTCATAAATTGCTGATCGAACCGGCAGTTCAGAGGCAGAAAAATAGCGGCTACGCTTATTACAATTTTCAGGCAAAATCAGCGCCGGCAGCCCATTGCCAGTATCCGGGTCAACGCAATAGCCATCCTCTGCTGCCCACCGCAAATAATTTTCCGCATACACCGCCCCGCTCAGGTGACTGTGGATGTCGCCACCCTTGGGAAAACGCTGCATAAAAGCACGCAGCAGGGTCGGGCGATCGCGATTTTGCTCCAGCCAGCGATCAATTTGCACTTCCTCGACAGTGGCGGGAGTGGACCGGGACGATATATCCCTAGCCTTTGCTCCCTCGGCGATCGCCAGACTTCCACCAACCCCCAGCCCAGCGAATAGAACCGAAGCGGACAATTTCAATGCGGATCGGGTTAAGGAAAAGACCATAAGATTTTGGGGCGGTAGATCGCGCCGACGGTAGCGTTGGGCACGATTATGGCAAACGAAAAACGCGGTCTTGAAGAAATCGCAGTTTTTGTAACTTCAGACCCGGTCCCCATCCACCAATAGCTACATCTAGCCGCTACATTACAGGCGTATCACTGCTCTACAATTGAGGCAGAAAAGGCGTTGCAGGTTCCATCACAAATGTTCTTCGTCGCAGATAACGAGTCGAGAATATTTCAGCGAACTATTTCAGCAAAATGAACGCTTTTTGTACTGATGACCATCAGGCAGCCTTGGAAATAGCATTGGCACGAAATCTACTGTCACGCTGCCGACTCTCGTTAACTGTCTCTCTACCAAATTCCCATGCTGATTCTTTCTCCTCAGGATGTGGCTCTTTCGAGGATGCGTCATCCAGAAACTCAACAAAAGATGGCAATCCTGACCTACCAAAGCCATCGCTTCGGGCTGGTGCGGAAATTTGAGCGGGGCGATCGCCAGGACGCTTTGGACTTTTGTAAGGACTTGGCAGAAAACAAAAAAAAGACGTGCGTTCTCCTTGAGGAAAACAACCGGTATAGCGTTTGGGGAAAGCTTAAGCGCCTAGAGAATAAAAACAGCGCTGCCTCCTCAAAACTTGCTATTGAAGAAGTCAAGGTCGAAAACGATACGCTTTTTAATGGGCAAGAAGCTGGGGAGTTACAGACTGCTTCCGAAGAAGAATTTAGCCAGATTCTGCTGAAGAAACTCAATCAAAATCGAAAGGATTTAGGTCGAGTTGCGTTAGGAATTGTCCACGACCATCCCAGCGCACAATACCGGCGCACCAGCAATGTTTTTGTTGCCTACCGTGACGGTGGAGGATTGGTTTACGGCTTAGTCATTCATTGGTTTCGTGAAATTGCCCTGGGTGTGGGCAAAAACCTCACCACAAAAGTGACTTGGGAAGTGGTGGAGAAACGTCATCTTCGGGCAGAAGTTGCTGAAGACGAGTCGATTTTCTCTCCTGGTAATGCAGGAGATTTAGACCGCTTCTTTGCTGGTCTTTTACCCCGTCTATGACTTCCCCGGTTACTAACAGCAAAGGACAGCGCTGCGAAATTATTGCCCATCGGGGTAGTTCCGCGATCGCCCCAGAAAATACCCTGGCAGCCTTTGAACAGGCGATCGCTGACGGAGCTGATCGCATTGAAATGGACGTGCAGCAACTTGCCGATGGAACGTTGATTATCTTCCACGATGAAACCCTCAAGCGAGTAGCAGGGGTTGACGAGGAAATTGGCAATCTGAATTGGAGTGAGGCACGATCATTCGATGTGGGGCAATGGTTTTCGCCGCGGTTTAAAGGCGAAACAATTCCATTGCTTACGGATGTTTTGGAGCTAACGGCAGGGCGTATTGCGCTGAACTTAGAACTTAAAACTAATGGCTATGAAACCGATTTAGCCATACAAGTTGCTCAAACTGTTCAGGATTTTGGACTAGAAAGCGCCTGCGTTATCACGTCCTTTCAGAAAGCGTGGATTGAGCAGTTGAAACAGACTTTTCCCGACCTATCTTTAGGTCTAATTTCCACAAAGTCGCTGCCTTCTGATGTCCTCGATGGGCTGCAAGTGGTGTCCCTGCTGGCAGATGCCTTGACTCCTGCCGATTTGGAGCGGTATTGGCAGCAAAGCGTGAAAACTTGGATTTGGACAGTGGATGGTGGGGCGATCGCTCGACAGTGGATCCAGCACGGCGTCGACGGCATCATTACGAATCAACCCATGCAATTACGGGAGGAGCTGCATTAAGATTAAAGATTAAGTAAACATAAAATTTCAAAAATCATAATCAAAGGTCTACAATCAAGAACCCTAAAGTCTACTCCAGGCAGAATTAGCTAGGATTCCACCCCATCATGAGCAAAGGCACCCTATTCGACAAAGTTTGGGAACTACACACTGTTGGCACCTTGCCGTCCGGTCAAACCCAGCTATTTGTTGGACTCCACCTCGTCCACGAAGTCACCAGCCCCCAAGCCTTTGCCATGCTGCGCGAGCGGGGACTAACCGTCGCCTTCCCCCACCGCACCGTCGCCACCGTTGACCACATCGTGCCCACGGAAGATCAGGCACGCCCCTTCGCCGATACTCTGGCGGAGGAAATGATCAGCAATCTGGAAAAAAACTGCGCCGATTTCGGTATTCGCTTCAACAATATCGGTTCCGGTAAGCAGGGCATCGTTCACGTGATTGCCCCCGAACAGGGGCTAACCCAACCGGGCATGGTTGTAGCCTGCGGCGATAGCCACACCTCCACCCACGGGGCCTTTGGCGCAATTTCCTTCGGTATCGGTACCAGCCAGGTGCGCGACGTACTGGCGTCCCAAACCCTAGCCATCACTAAACCCAAGGTGCGCCGGGTTGAAGTCAACGGCGACCTGCCCAAGGGGGTCTATGCCAAGGACGTGGTGCTGCATATTATTCGCAAGCTGGGGGTGAAGGGCGGCGTGGGCTTTGCCTATGAGTACGCCGGCTCGACCTTTGAGGCGATGTCCATGGAAGAGCGCATGACCGTTTGCAATATGAGCATTGAGGGCGGCGCTCGCTGTGGCTATGTCAATCCCGATGCCATTACTTTTGACTATTTGCGGGGTCGCGATTTTGCGCCGCAGGAGGCGCAGTGGGACGCTGCGGTGGAGTGGTGGAGCCGTCTGGCTAGTGATGCCGATGCAGAATATGACGATGTGATAATTTTCGACGCCGCTGATATTCCGCCGACGGTAACCTGGGGCATTACGCCGGGCCAAGGCATTGGCGTTACTGAGGTGGTGCCCACTTTGGATGATATGGATGAGGGCGATCGCTCCATTGCCGCCGAAGCTTACAACTACATGGATTTGGCTCCTGGTCAGGCGATCGCCGGTACAAAGATCGACGTGTGCTTTATCGGTAGCTGCACCAACGGTCGCCTGAGTGATTTACAGGAGGCGGCAAAGGTTGCCACCGGTCATCACGTTGCCGACGGCATCAAAGCTTTCGTTGTGCCCGGTTCTGAGCAGGTTAAGCAGGAAGCGGAAGAGCAAGGGCTGGATAAAATTTTCACCGAAGCCGGCTTTGAATGGCGCGAGGCGGGATGCTCCATGTGCCTGGCAATGAATCCCGATAAGCTGACGGGCAATCAAATCAGCGCCTCGTCGTCCAATCGCAATTTCAAAGGGCGGCAGGGGTCAGCTTCTGGACGAACTTTACTGATGAGCCCAGCAATGGTGGCAGCAGCGGCGATCGCCGGACGGGTTGCTGACGTACGGGAACTAATGAAAACGCCAGTTAAGTAGATCAACTTAAGCAAGTCCAAAATTGCAAAATACAATCGGATGCGCAGGCGCATTCTATTCAGCCTCGCTTGCTCTATCCAGAGACAGCTCATCAATCAATAGGCGGATGGGCGAATAGTCTACCGGCTCAACAAAGCCGCTATACTTCGACGCCTCAAGGGCAGGATGCCCCTCGGGAATCGTAAGCAGTGCCTGACGAACTGAGTCACTCAACTCTGGGTCGGTATCCTGAAGCGCAGCGATCGTCCATTCAGGGTAAAGCGCCGTCGTGTGAGGATAGAAGAAGTCGTTATCCACCGGCTCTAAAATCCGAATATCCTCCAAGGAGCGAACTAAGCCGTTAGCCTGCATCTTTTCCAATTGTCCTGTCCGAATAAAACCGACATCAACGGTGCCGTTTAAAACCGCTAAAACAATATTGTCCTGGGATGGAATTTCAATAAAAGAAGCAAAGTCTTTAAACGGATTAAAGCCCCTTTGTTTTAAGTGCAACATCTGAAAAGTACAGCCCGCCGCCGCCGCTTTAAAATTCACACAGGCTGCTTTTTTATTTTTTAAATCGGCGATCGCTTTAACATCACTTTGGGCACGAACAATAATAGCCGCGCTAAATTTTGTCCCCGTCTTTGGGCGACTAATCGTAACAAGAAACTCGGTTTTATAAAGCCGTTGAGTTTGCACCGCAGCCAGAGGGTTATGAGCAATGAACTCAAGGTTATTATTCTCTACTTCAGAAAACTGACTCTCCTGACTTAGAGGGATTAACTCAAAAGCATATCCGGTCTTTTCTTGTAAATAATCGAGCAGTGGTCGATAACGCCGATTGACAGATACAGCACTATCGATTGACAAAACCCCAAATCGTATTGCATTTTCAGCGGGATTTTCTGAAGGACGAATCGATGGGGATAATCCTGCTACGGGAGCGTCCAAATCTTGACGAGAATCGGTATTATCTTGCTCGGAAATAGCTTGCTCTCCGCATCCAGAGATCAAGATCAAAAGGGCAATTAACCAGCATCTGGCTATTCCATAATCGCGAGGTGCCGTCATCAATTAGATTCCAAACTCGACAGCGACAGAGGCTTCAGCCTCTGATTACGTGCCTCGACGATTATCTCACCATCGAAATAGAGAACAGCGTATAAAGTACTCAACATTTAACCGGCAATTCCAGACAGAAGATAGAACCTTTGGGCGTATTCTCACGCACTGAAATCGTCCCGCCATGGGAATCAGCAACGGCTTTGCAGAAAGACAGTCCTAGCCCTACCTGCTTAACGTTTCTAACGACTGTCCCAACCTCATACTTCTCGAAAATTCGCTGTCGTAACTTTTCGGGAACTCCCGCACCGTTGTCTGCTACTTCCACTTTGCAGCGATCGCTATCCTGTGACAAGTTCACATAGATTGGAGAGCCATTGGGAGAGAACTTAATTGCGTTAGATATTAAGTTATCAATCAATCTACGAATTAACTTTCTATCAATATGCAAGCGATGGTCTCGATCAAGTATCGGCTTCAACTCAATCGTAATGTTTCGCTGCCCCGCCACTCCAATAAGCTCTGAAATACTGGCTTTAACTAACTTCTCAAGATTAACAAACTCCGAGTCTGGAACTAGATTTCCCGAGTCGATT
>JBCCTE010000189.1:0-6214 GCA_039198915.1 Cyanobacteria bacterium P01_D01_bin.73
AGTTGGGGGAGGCGATCGCCCCAGACAGTCTAGTCAGCCTCAGCCCACCGCAACCAAAATCAGTACCCGGGGGTTGGCAGGGCTCAATCCAGTACGTTGACCACTTCGGCAATTTGATTACCAACATTCCAGGCGATCGCGTCCCCAATAACCTCGAGCAGGGGCGATCACAATCGTGGCGGGTACAAATCGGCGATACACAAATCCCCGGTCGACAAGCCTATGGGGCTGCCGAGCCGGGGGAATTACTGGCGCTTGTGGGGAGTCATGGCTGGGTGGAAATTGCCCAGAACCAAGGCAGCGGCGCGATCGCTCTGGGATTAACCTATGGCGATCACGTCCAGGTTTTGACTGCTCCCTAGCTGTTCAAAATCTTGGGCACCTTGAAGAAATCTTCATCGCGATCGGGCGCATTATTCAACAGCCCTTCGCGGTTGTCGTAGGTGTTATGGGCATCCTCGCGCATCACGTTGCTAACGTCGATCGCCCGCGTGGTCGGCTCCACGCCCTCAACGTCAAGCTCATTAAGCTGTTCGACGTACTCCAAAATGTCATTCAACTGAGCTGCAAAGCCCTCCTCTTCATCGGGAGTCAACGCAATGCGAGATAGCAGCGCAACCTTACGCACTTCATCCAAACTAATGCTCACGGGATCACCTCAGACCGCTAAAATCTCAATAAAATTGGCTAGCGATTGCGAATAAAACGCTAGCGGAAAAGCTGTTGCAACTAGCCTAAAAGAAAACGTCCATATTGGAGCGACCGGTTGTTTTCAGCCAGTTCTGCGCCTCAATGTAGTTATTGGGAGCAAGGCTGACGGCACGTTTCCAATAGTCTGCCGCCTGATCAAACCAGGTTTCCGCCTCTTCATCATCGCCCTTTTGCTGCGACCGTTCCCCCTTGAAGTGGTAGATAACGGCTATATTATTCAGTGCCTGGGGCATGCGGGGATTGTCTTCCAGGGCTTCGTGATACTGCTCGATCGCCTTCTCATGGTCGCCGTTGCTGGCATAAATCAGCCCCATGTTGTAGCGAATAAAGCTGCGATCATAGGCGTCTTCTTCAAGCTTCAGCGCCTCGGTGTAGTTATCCAGCGCCTCCGCATACTCTCCTTCTCCCTGGGCGGACATGCCATCTCGATAGTAAATAAACGCTTCCTTTGCCTTTTGATTGGTTGGCAGCACTTTTAAAATTAGGTCCGCCATAACTGTAAACGTCTTATCGATAAAATTGTCGTTTTTCTGGGTTCTTGGCATGGCTAAGACGGCGTCTTCAAAACAGTATTTTATTGATTCCCTTACTAACAGTTTTCCATAGATAGTTGAATTCTGTCATCGGGCGATCGCGCCACCACCAAGTCTTGCTATCCGATGGGGGCGTATGCTTCCCATGTCAGCGTAGCTTCCGCATCGGTAGCTGCAAATATATCCGCGGATATATTGGAGTGGCTATTGTCTTGATGTTTCTGGGATCTGTCATCTGCCATGGACCGTGATGAGCTGCTTGGAGCCCGCAATCGCCAAAAAACTGATTTCGCCTGGGTGGATTTACGCGGACAGGATTTGCGATCAGTGGATTTGCGCCAGTGCAATTTACGGCAGGCAAAATTAGAAAACGCCGATTTAGAGCTGGCGAACCTAGCCCGTGCCAGCCTAATTAAAGTCGAAGCCGACGGCGCAAACTTTTCCCAAGCCATCCTAGATGAGGTGCGAGGAACCAACGCCGCTTTGGCAGGGGCAAATCTTGAGGCGGCAATTCTAAACCATTCAGATTTGCACAAAGCGAACCTGAGTCAGGCGCGATTGACTCGAGCACAGCTAGAAAAGGTGCGCCTTAGCCAAAGCGTTCTAATCCAGGCAGATTGTGCCAATAGCTTTGCCACGGATGTGAATTTAAACGGCGCTCAGCTCCAGGGCAGCGTGTGGTCAAAGTCCCAAATGTTGCAGGCAAATTTATCCGGGGCAAATCTGACCGAGTGTGATTTCCAGGGGGCGGATTTAAGAGCGGCGGACTTGCGGGAGGCGACCCTAGACAATACGGATTTTTCTAATACGGACCTGCGGGGGGCAAAGCTGAGCTGGGGGACAAATCCGCTGGAGCATGCAACTTTCACCGGCGCGATTATGCCCGACGGCGTTGCCTTTGATGAAAACTGGCAGCCGCCACAGATTCAGAAAAAACCGGTACCCTACCTGCGCCCCGCCCCTCCGCCACCTCAAACGCGCGATCGCCCCAATCGATTTCTACTTATTAACCCATTCTTCGAAGTTGCCGGTGCCGGTCCTAAGGATCCACCGCCACCGCCGAAAACCCTGAAGGAATGGAAACAGCGGCTGCCTTGGACTGGGCTATTGGGGCTGTTGTGTGCCTACGCCATATGGGGAGGAGCGCTATTTCAGCTCAATGCTCCGATGACGGCGATCGCTCTGATGTTGCTGGCATCGCTTTTACCCGCCGCCGATCTCGCCACCATCCCCTACATGCCGCTGGTGGGCTACCTGGCGATGATGCTGTCCCTACCAGACCCGACGTTTTCCGCTCTGATCGCTGCTGTGGCGATCGTTGTTGGGCTGGCGTTGGGGATCAGCGGCAAGGTGTCCATCGGCTGGTCGGGCTCCAAAGCAATGCAGGCAACTTTATGGTGCACTGAAGCCGTTATCTCAGTCATTCTTCTGGCTCTGTTTGTCTTCTCTGGCGGCAGTCTGTCCTACAGTTCGTTGCCCGCCGCATTCTTTGCCGTTTTTGCCACGGTACTTATCGGCCTTTGCGCACCAAGCTGGCCAATTATGGAATCCGAAGGGTTCTCTACAGTGCAGCGCTCCGTCATCTCCTTTGCGGTGACGGCGATCGGTCTGTGGCTGGGGAACTTCTTCTAGTTCGACGCTTCCGTTTGCTCCAGATGATATCGATAGCGATCGCCCAATTCCTCAGCGCTCAATCCCTGGGTCCAATACTCCACCAGCGCCTTGCCAAAGGCCTGAGTGTCTTTCCCAATATCGTCCGCGGGTCTCAGCAACAGCGGCCAAAGCTCCAGCAAATTAAAACTATTGACACTCGCTGGGGCGTCGGTCAAATCAGCCACCTGAGTGAAATCGGGCGTGCCCAGCAAATTAAACAGGTCGTAGGCCATTTGCAGCTTGCCTAGGACAATGGGCAACTGCTCAATAGGGATTTTTTCCGCCAGCAAATACGCCAACCCTGGCTGCCCCGTGGTCGTGGTGGAAATAAATTGCAGCGCCGGGCTTTTCAAAAACGTCGTCACCCCTTGGGTCGTAGACATCTGAAAAATATATCTATCAATTAGGCGGGCAGCAGCAATACTGCGAGCCTCCAAGCTCTGCAAGAACCGCGCCAGTCGCTGCTGCTTTGCCGGTGCCAACTGCTCCAACAGCGCCGCGGCCAAAGGGTCCGCCCCCCAGCTCAGGCGATCGCCATCCCAGGTCACCACCGGCAGCACCCGACTCACTGAGTCCCCAAACACCTCCCGCCGGTACGCCACCGCCTCGCGAATATTGATCTCTTTCGGGCGATCGCCCCGCTGCCAATCGTAAGGGGGCTGCCACTCCCGCTTCGGCCGCACCCGATCCACCTGGGTAACCACTGCCACCACAGGTACCGCACTGCTCGCGTCCCCATCATTTTCCCCATCAGCTAACTTCACCGCCTGCAAAAAATCCCGGTCCATCATCGGCGCAGGATCCAGCGCCGGAGCCACCACCAGCACCAAGTCCGCCGCCTGGGTAACCTCCACCAGGCGATCGCGATCAACCGCTCCATCCCCCTGCTCATAGCCGGGACTGTCCCAAAGCTGCAACTGCTCCCCCGTATCCAAAGTCCACTGATAAGCGGTGAACTTATCCGTGTTGGGCAACACATCGGTCTGGGCTAGGCGATCGCTAAACAGCGTATTAATCAAACTACTTTTGCCCGCCCCGGTCCGTCCCACCAACACAATATTCACCGGCTGTTGGTCGACACTATCCGCCGAGGTCGCCTGGCTGAAAATTTCCCGCAGGGTCGCGGTTTTAGGCGGCAGTATTTTCGAACCCGACCGCGCTGAAGGGACTCGGGCCAAAGTACCAGCCGCTGCCCCCTCGCCGCAGTACAAAGTCACCGCTCGAGCACTCAAATTGCGCAGCGCCGCTTCCCGCAATAGCTGTCCCAAATTACTAATCAACTCCTGATTGGCGCGATCGCCCGACTCCTGGGTTGCCAACCGCGTTGCCGCCACCGCCGGATTTAGAACCCACCGCGCCCAGCCCCACACCTTCATCACCTTCCGCGCCGACGGTTCCCACTTTTGATACAGCTCGTAGGCGCCGTAGGCTTCAGCGATCGTCACCCGCCCTAACACCGGCGACAACTGCTCCATCCACTGATCCAAATCATCCACCGTCCCCCGAATCAAACCGTAGGCCTGGGGAACATAAATACTCAGCAAGGGATATTTCACGTCTGGGTTGTATACCCGCGCCGTTTCCCGCACCAAGGACTGGCAGCGCTGCCAAAATTGCTCCCAATCCTCCCAAATAGGCGCATCCGTTGCCGCATCCGCCAAGCATTGATCCAAAATTTTCTGCGCAGCGATCGCCCGTTCACTCCCATCAGCCAACGCCGCCGCCTTAGCCGCATCAGCTTCATTGGCTAACTCCGCGATCGCCCGTTCCGCCGTCCCCGTCCTTTCCCGCAACCACCGCACTACCAGCCAGCGCCAGCCAACGCCAACCACAACAAAAATCGCCCAAATCCAGTTCAGTCCCCAAACGTGAATCTGAATCGCCGCCGCCAATAACAAGAAAACGGCGATCGCCCCCCATGGTCCCACCAGCACCGCTACCTGCGATCGGGTCAGTTTTTTAGGAGACATATTCATCAGTAGTCCAAAGCTCTCTAAAACAACAGAACGCAAAAACCGGGGCAGATATTTCTATCTACCCCGATCTTAAATACGACTGCTTAATCTTGACGATAGGGACTTCCGTCAATGAAGTTTTGAAGTCCCTAAAGGCAGCTGATAGCGCTCTTAGGCGATCGCTGCCATCTTAACTTCGCTAGAGTTCAGCATATCTTGAAGCTCCTTGGCATCAACGGTCTCCTGCTCAATCAGCAACTCAGACAAGTTGTCCAAGATGACCTTGTTTTCCACCAAAACGCTCTTGGCTCGGTCGTAAGCTTGGTCAACCAAATCACGAACCTCAGCATCGATTGCCGCCGCAGTTTCTTCAGAGAAGTCACGCTCAGCACCGATGTCACGTCCCATAAAGGTGTTGCCTTGTTGGCGACCTAGGGCAACGGGACCAAGGCGATCGCTCATACCAAAGCGAGTCACCATCTGACGGGCAACGCGAGTCACCTGCTGCAAGTCGTTAGAAGCACCGGTGGTAACCTCTTCCTCACCGAAGATGATTTCCTCAGCAATACGACCACCCAGGGCAACCGCCATTTGGTTCTGCAGGTAGGAACGAGAGTACAAACCAGACTCCATGCGCTCTTCACTGGGGGTGAACCAGGTCAAACCACCAGCACGACCGCGAGGAATGATGCTGATTTTCTGAACTGGATCGTAGTCGGGCATCAAAGCACCAACCAAAGCGTGACCCGCTTCGTGGTAAGCCACCAGCTCCTTACGCTTCTGGCTCATCACCCGGTCCTTCTTCTCGGGCCCAGCCATGACGCGGTCAATAGCGTCATTGATTTCGTCCATGGACACTTCAGTCAAGCTGCGACGAGCTGCCAGAATGGCTGCCTCGTTCAACAGGTTGGACAAATCAGCACCGGTGAAACCGGGAGTACGGCGCGCAATACGGTCTAGGTCAACATCATCAGCCAGGGTCTTGCCACGGGCGTGGACGTTGAGGATTTCCGTACGACCGGCGTAATCGGGGCGGTCAACCACAACCTGACGGTCAAAACGACCGGGACGCATCAGCGCCGCGTCAAGTACGTCGGGACGGTTGGTTGCTGCGACAACAATGATTCCGGTGTTGCCTTCGAAACCGTCCATCTCAGTCAGCAACTGGTTCAAGGTCTGCTCACGTTCATCGTTACCGCCGCCCAGACCAGCGCCACGCTGACGACCAACGGCGTCAATCTCATCGATAAAGATGATGCAAGGAGCGTTCTGCTTCGCCTGCTCAAACAGGTCGCGGACGCGAGAAGCACCGACACCCACAAACATTTCTACGAACTCAGAACCGGAGATGCTGAAGAAGGG
>JBCCTE010000190.1:0-6179 GCA_039198915.1 Cyanobacteria bacterium P01_D01_bin.73
CGCTACGACATTGCCCTTGAGGTGGAGAAGGTCGTGGCGGAGATCGCGCCCCACCTGATCAAATAAACTCTCCGCCATTCCCTGCAAAATACAAGCCCGCGGATCCTTCACCTTATAAACTCGATGGCCAAAGCCCATAATCTTCTGGCGGCGGGACACGCGCTCATCAATATAAGCCTCCACATTCTCCACCGAACCAATCTCATCCAACATCGCCACCACTTCCTCATTCGCCCCACCATGAAGTGGTCCTGCCAACGTACCCACCGCCGACGCAATCACCGCATAGGGATCCGTCATCGTTGACGCCGTTACCATCGCCGAAAACGTTGACGCATTAATCGTGTGCTCGGCGTGCAGCGTCAAACAAGCATCAAAAATCTTCGCCGCCAGAGGATCCGGCTCCTGCTCATTGAGCATGTACAGGAAATTCGCCGCATAATCCAAATCATCGCGAGGCTGGATAGGATCGTTCCCCTTACGAATCATCTGAAACGCCGCCACCATCGTTGGAATCTTGGCAATCAGTCGCATCACCGCCGCCCGGATGTAGGTCGGATCCAGCAGTGCCCGCCGAGAATAAAACAATCCCAAAGCCGCAGCAGATGCCTGAAGCGCATCCATGGGATGACCGCTCTCGGGGAAGCATTTCATCATGTCCCGAATGCGAAACTTAAGCCGCCGATGGAACTGGATATCATGGCAAAATGCTGCCAGCTCTTCGGTAGTCGGCAACTTTCCCCAAATCAGCAAATACGCGCTTTCCAAAAAGGTGCCGCGCTGGGCCAGCTCCTCAATAGGAATGCCCCGGTACTCCAAAATTCCCTGCTTGCCGTCGACAAAGCTAATGGAAGAGCGCGCCGCCGGTATTCCTTCCAAGCCCGGGCGAAAGGTACAGGTCCCAAGCGCACCGTTGACGCCACTGGCAGCTTGGCCATTAGCAGTTTGGCCATTGACGGTATCGGTAGAGGTAATCATAGGGCGTAAGCTGTAAAACCTGTGGCTAGAAAGGGTGAACGAAGGGAGATTAGCTAAAAAATAATTTGATTAGAACTGGCTTCAAATCAAAATGCGATTCGACTAGAAAGGATAGGCGAAATTTGGCATTTAGGATAAATCTTTGTATTGGAATGGACCAATAACAAGCTTCATTAAAAAGGCCCATGGGTATATTGGCTGCCTAAATTTGACAACGGTTTAAGTGCCTCACGCTGGGATTTGGGATTAAGGACGAACGGAGCTGGTGGTGACTAGGTCAATATACGAGCCGCCATAGAAACAGAAGAGGATTCCAGGACATATCAATCATACCTGTTCTGTTTCTTATGTTTATTCGGTGTCCCCCAGTTTTGACATGGCAAAATCTTTCACTGGATCTTTGAACTGGATTCTTATCGGATTCTTGGAACTGCTGCCATTTCTCAGGCGGCTTTCCTAGGCAGGGGGCTGGGCTGGGCGCAGGCGTTCCAGGAGCGATCGCCATACGAAATGAGGTAGTGCCAACATCCGTCGCCATCGCCATGGTTCTTGATAGAGCCGGTACAGCCACTCCAGATTGTTTTTACAAAACCATTCCGGGGCTCGCTCCTTTGTGCCTGACCAAATATCGAAGCTGCCTCCTACCCCGATCCAGAGGGCATTGGGACATAGATGGCGGTGCTGCTCAATCCAATATTCTTGGCGCGGCACCCCTAGCCCCACCAAAATCACCTCCGGCCGAACGCTTGCTAACTGCTGCTGTTGCTCCTCGACCGCCGCTTCATCTAGAAAACCATGGTTGACGCCAGCGAATTGCAACCCTGGATATCGTTGGGTCAGCACCTCGGCAGCTTTGGCACTAACCCCGGGGGAGCCTCCATAGAACCAAGCTTTCCAGCCAGGTCGCCGGGCCAATTCCGCCAGCAGGGATTCCGCCAGTTCAATACCTGGACATCGCTCAACGCTGTATCCCTTTGCCCGCAGATGCAGCACGACACCAGCGCCGTCGGGCACTACCAGATCTGCATTCCGCAGGGTCTTTCCAAGCCTGCCATCCTGCTCTCCTCGGACCGCCATTTCGGCGTTGATGGTGACTACTATGGTGCCCTGTCGGGTTTCGATGCGATCGCAGAGCCATCCAACATAATCACGGCTGAGGTGAACGGGCAGCCCTAGAACTAAAGCACTTTGAAGGGGGGAAACAGTCATGGCAAAGGGCGTAGCGGCAAGGATAAGTCGCCTGAATTATGCCAGAAACCTTCCCAGACGCGATCACAATACTCCAAATTTGATGACGCTATCCCACAGCTCTTCACTAAAGAGCCCGACTTTTGCAGTTACCATCGGTGATCGCGACGGTAGCTTAAAAGTCAGGCTCTTTGGGGCTTGTGGGAATAGGAAGCCCGTTTTAAACGCGGCTGTTGAGGCTGTTACAAATCATCTATTTCAAACCACCTATTTCAATGGAGAGAGCGCGATTAAACGCGACTTAAATAATTTGATTTTGGCAGCTGCCAAATCATTAATTTTTTACCTTCTCCTTGAAAAGCTTGCCGGCAGAAAACGCGGGAACCTTAGTAGCAGGAATCTCCATTTTTGCGCCAGTTTTTGGATTCCGACCTTCCCGAGCTTTACGGTCCCGAGATTCGAAGGAACCAAATCCAACCAGCGTTACCTTATCTCCATCGGATACGGCTTCGACAATGGATTCTAATGCCGCAGACAGGATGGAATCTGCCTGTTTTTTGGTGACGTGGGCCTTCTCAGCAACCTTGTCAACTAATTCACCTTTATTCATTGTGTTAACTCCTTTTAATGTCAAAGTGCCGCAGTTACTAATTCCGCAGTGATTAACGCCGCAATTGTGGCGATCGCCAGCAATACAAACGGAAAATAGCGGTAGTGGGAGGATAACCAACTCATTGACCAGGTCATTCATGGAGTGCAGTGGCACAACATGACGATAAAACTGGAATGGGAAATTTGCCCACCGTGACTTTATTTTAATTGTCTTAACTTAGGAACAGGGACACAATCCTATAAATTTAGAAAGTCTTCGAATTTCATAGGCATTTCAACTTAAGTTCAGCTATCTAAACCGTTAGTTTCAACTCTAATCCTGTCTATTCCAAAGATTAATTTAAACAAACAGAAAACAATCTTAAGAAGAATGAATTTCAGTGGCTTCCAAGGCGGATATCTTGAATAAAAATTCGCCATGGTTGCAGATGCTCCATGGCGACATTCTCTAGCAGTACTTTTGGGCAGTATCTGACTCTCACAGCTTAAATGCCCCAGCTTTGTTTCAAAGCACTTGTTTACAGGACGCCCTTCGAGCTAGGAATTGTGCTGGCGCGGCGCGGGTCGATCGCGATCGCCATTCGAGTTGCACGGGCGAAGGCTTTGAAAGTCGCTTCAATAATGTGGTGAGAGTTGATTCCGTCTAGCTGGCGAAGGTGGAGCGTCATATGGGAGTGGTTGACTACCGCCACGAAAAATTCCCGCACCAGTTGCGTATCGTAAGTACCTACCCGCTGGGTCGGAATATCCAGTTGGTAGGTAAGATGCGGTCGCCCGGAGAAGTCCAGAACGACTTCAATTAACGATTCGTCCAGGGGCGCAACAAAGTGGCCAAAGCGGTGAATTCCTTTGCGATCGCCCAGCGCCTTACGAAAAGCTTGTCCCAGCACAATGCCCACATCCTCAGTGGTGTGATGGTCATCAATTTCCCAATCTCCCTGGGCATGAATTTCCAGATCGATCAGACCGTGGGATGAAATCTGATGAATCATATGATCTAAAAATGGGATGCCGGTATCGGAAACGCACTTGCCGGTGCCGTCTAAATTGAGTTTGACGATCACGTCCGTTTCGCCGGTTTTGCGGGTAACTTCGGCGATGCGATCGCTGCTGAAATGGGTAATGGGGCTGGGAAGAGTCTGCATAGTTCTATCGCGCTGTAGGATTTGTAGAAACAACAGAAGACGGACAGTAAAGTCAGAGTAATGCAAGGCAAATGATCTTGAAACAGATTGCTTTAAAAGCATTCGCCAAAATCACTCGTCTTAGTCACGTATTAGGGACCGGAAACATTGGGTTGTTTTGTAGGGTATTGATCAGATCGTAATAGGTGCTTAATGGACATTCTGACTATCTAATTTTGATTGTCCACCTAATGCTCGGACCGGCAAGCGAAAAGGGGCAATACAGCGAAACCATTTAGGATAAGTTTTCGTCGTCTTGGGTAGCTTCCTGCGTAACCTTCACGCGTTTTTCTGAAATTAACTCGCTCTAATCAGCACGGCTAGTCAGTCACCGACGGGACATTGTACCGACGGTATCAGGACTTATCTGACGCTTGTGAATTGATCCATCGTCTATCACATCGTTAGCTAAACAGTTCAAAAATTGGCTACTGCCGTACCCTGACCGGACCGCCGAGTCGTCATTCTGTACATATCAAAAGCTATTGGCTACGGAAGTTTCAGTTGTTATTTTTAGCACTTAATCCCAATCGCCAACTTGTTTTTTAGATAGCAGCTTCTGACATTAACTATTTAGCGTAATTCCTGGAGAGCGTGTTATGTCTAGTGAGGCGATCGCCCGGGTCAAGGACTTCCTACAAACAGAATTACTATTATCTCCAGCGGCGATTGATATTGCCTTTAACCGTTGGGAACGCGAGCAAGGACCATTGCCAATGATTCTATGGCGCTATGGATTGGTCACCATTGAACAGCTTGCCCTAGTTTTTGATTGGTTGGACCAGCAGGTTGGAAAAGACTGGAGAAATGCTTAGCCAAGCTCCAAATTTCTGGCGGGCAATTCGCACAAGCTGACGAAAATAGGGCTTAGAAAGTGAAGCTATAAATAGCAATTTCTAGCGAACAAACCTGCGTCAGTTTTGCAGAAGTCTTGATCATTTGCGAGAACGAATTGGACTCCTGCAAAACTCGAATGCCGGATTTGAAAGCTATCAGCTTTGCAGTTGAGTGGCCGCAGCAGCAACACCAGCTCCCGGTTCAAAGCCGTCGGCTCCTAGCTCCATCAAAGTAGCCTCTAAGGACGCGATCGCATTGAGCACATCGCGATCACAAATAAAGCCGAGATGTCCCATACGGAAGATCTTGCCCTTCAGATGATCCTGACCGCCAGCCAGGGCAATATCAAAGCGCTTTTTCATAACCGACCGAATTTGCTCGGCTTCAACGCTGGATGGCATTACTGCCGTTACTGCCGGGCTAGCGCAGTTGTCCGCCCCCAACAATGGCAGGTTCAACGCCACCATAGCTGCTCGAGCAGCGCGGCGATGGCGATCGTGACGGGAGAAAATCCCTTCCAATCCCTCCTTGCGCATCATTTGCAGCGCCACCTGTAACCCGAAAAATAGGTTAACTGGCGGCGTAAACGGCGTCGTATCCTTCGCCGCGCTCTTGCGGTATTTACCAAGATCCATATAGAACCGGGGCAGCGTTGCCTTTTCGTAGGCCGCCCAGGCTTTGTCGCTGACGGAAATAAAGCCCAAACCCGGCGGCATCATATAGCCCTTCTGGGAACCAGAGCCCACCACATCCAGCTTCCACTCGTCGACGGGAACGCTGGTGGCACCTAAGCTAGTAACCGCGTCGGCAATAATCAACGCGCCGTGGGCATTGGTGGCTTTGGCGATCGCCTCCAAATCATTCAACACCCCGCTAGAGGTTTCGCTGTGGGTAACGATGACCGCCTTGATGATTTTGTCCGTGTCCGCCTCCAGCTTGGTGACAAACTCAGACACGTCCAGCGGTTTGCCCCACTCCGCCCTGATCCAATCCACCTCAAGTCCATAGGCTTCTGCCACCAACCCCCAACGCTCGCCAAACTTACCGTTGGAGCCCACTAGGACGCGATCGCCGGCGCTGAGGAAATTAATCATTCCCGCTTCCATCGCCCCGGTGCCGCTTGCCGCCAAGGTCAACACGTCATTTTCGGTTTGGTGCAGCCATTTCAGGTTAGCCGTCACCTCCGCAAAAATCTCGCTAAATTCGCCGCTGCGATGACCAATCGTATGCTTTGCCTGGGCGAGTAGCACCGGCTCGGGAACGGGCGTCGGACCGGGGATCATCAACATCAGCTTATTGTCCATGGCTTCCTCGTGGTGTGTTGTTCGTTAGTTTCGCGGGTGATTGTAATGCTCGCGATGGTGTTCGCGGCGTCCTTAC
>JBCCTE010000191.1:0-6177 GCA_039198915.1 Cyanobacteria bacterium P01_D01_bin.73
TCTCAATATTTTCAAAGTCTCAATATTTCCCACCGAACCGCAGGCGTAGGATCTGCTGAAACGGAATCCCCTCAGCCAGCGACCTTCACCCTAATTCTCCACCGAATAGAAAAAGCAACGCTTAAATAAATATTTATTTTGAAATGCTTACTTTGGATAATTGGCATAAAAACTACATCTTTCTTAGTTAAGGAATCCTAAAGAACAAAAATAAAGAAAAAATTACGGTACGCCAGTTTTCCTCGCAAATCTGCGATTCTTGTCTCAAGTTCAAATGAGGTCAGCTCAGATAAAGACCTTAAATTTAAAACACGCTTACAAATACCGCGGGCAGATTCTTTACTACGTAAAGGCTGCCCGTTTTAAATGGAATTTGATTTGAGGCGATGCCCGCGGCATCATACAGGAGAACGGCGGGGTAAAAAACGAGCAACTGCGACGATGAGTGACTACTGCAGTTTTTGAGCCACTATTTTGGTCGCGCGTTGAGATGGTCAGACAGCTCCTCGATGCTTCGCACTTGCTGGGGATAGGACATTAAAGGGCGGCGCAATATCAGTAGGCGAGTTTGTTGGGCGATCGCCGCAGCAATTTTTTGAGGGAGTTTGCCTGCCTCTCCGGACGCTTTTGTTAGGACCGTGTCAATATTCAGCGCCCGCCATTGCCCTTGCTCGGTGGCAATATCTTTGGGCGGGAGCTGTGGCAGCAAGCGATCTCGGGGAAAACCAAGGGCGATCGCTGCAGCTTCGGAACTGGGCAAAATCCGCGCCCACCATTGCGCTTGATGCCAAAGGGGAATCGCTCGATGCAGGCTTTTCAGCCCCGTGGTTAGCAAAATACGAGGTTGCTGCCGGGCTCGCATCGGATGGAGCGCCTGGGCAAACAAATCTTCCCAGGAGTTGACGGCGATGATATTGGGGTGTTTCGCCGTGATGGGAACGAGGTCAACGGCGGGGCGCTCGTAGCGTAGATAGGGGCGGCAGGTGGAGATCGCCATAGTCGACACCTCGACGGCGAAGGGATGGGACGCATCGATGATGTGAGTGATGCGATGCTGCTCCAGCCAGTCGGGAAGGGTTTCCGAGGTCAGCGGTCCGGCATAGATTTTGCCGGGGAGATTTTTGTATAGTCGCTGGGCGCGGGGACTGACGACGGTGGCAATCCACGGAATTTGGCGATCGCTCAGCAGCCTTGCCACTGCCCGACTGTCGCTGGTCCCACCAATTAGCCAAACCCGCTGCGACTCTGCCACGATCTCGCTGCTATCTCGCCACTACGCCAGCTTGACGGCGACGGAAGATGTGACCGTGGGTGGCGCTGTAAAGGTGCGATCGCGCATCCGGACGAGTGTCGAAGGCGTCGAGGGCTGGGCTAATCAAATACAACACGGTGCGGCTCAGTTGGGCAGAGCGGGTCATTTCTGCCATGGAGCGTAGGTCGCCCAGGTAAATTTCCTCATCGTCCCAACCCAGTCGATAGCACACGGCAACGGGGGTCTCGCCGGGATAGTGCTCCAGCAGCTGAGCCTGAGCGCGATCGCAGTGGTGGGCGCTGAGATATAGGCACAGGCTGGCTCTATGGGCGGCGAGGCTGGCAAGATTTTCTGCTGTTGGCACCGATGAAGCGGCTCCGGTGGTGCGCGTCAGGATAATGGTCTGCACCAGGTGGGGAATGGTGAGTTCTACGTTCAGGCGAGCAGCGGCAAGCTGGAAAGCGCTGACGCCGGGCACAATTTCGAAGGGCAGCTCCTCACGGACAAGGTGGGAAATTAGCTCATGGGTAGCGCCGTAAAGGCTGGGGTCACCGTCCTGGAGTCGCACAACTTTTTTGCCTGCTTTGGCGCGATCGCTGATGATTCCGACCCATTCCTCCAGGGTGAGCGATCGCGTATCCACCCGCTCCGCCTCCGGTCGACAGACCGCTAGCAGGGTTTCCGGCACCAGCGACCCGGCGTAAATCACCACGTCCGCCTCGTGTAAATATCGCTGCCCCCGCACCGTAATTAAATCCGGCTGACCGGGTCCGGCTCCGACGATGGCAATTTTTGTCGCCTTTGGTAAATATCCCTTTGGGGCGTACTCTGACGCGACGTCGAAGGATTTGGAAACGGGCTGAGAAGCAGACATAGGCAAGCCACCTGCGGATCTAGCAGCGGGATTTAGCAAACGAGGCAGGGATTGATCCTAAGTCGCTTGATATCACCCGGTAGCCGGTCTGCTTTGAAAATTTAAGGACGGTAATTGGTCCTCATATTTCGGATTAATACTTTTAACTCGCAGGCGAAACAAAGTCATTCAGTTTGTTAGCGCGCAAGATTTTAGGTTTGGGCTTGACGCGTTCCGGGGAGCCATAGGGCGATCGCCTGCCCTGCCAGTAACGCCACCAGTCCGAATCCGATGCCAAAGAGCAGCACCGTTAATTCCGCACTGTTGGCTAGGGCGATCGCTGGATTCAACTGCGTCATCACCAACGCCGCCAGCGACGCCACTGCCGACATACCAGCGCTGAGCTGTACCGGTAGCGGCGAGAATTTAACCAGGTCCACCCGATCCGCAATATAGGCAAGGAACGGCCAAAACACCGCCGCCCCGTAAACCGCGTAAAACGCCACCATTAAGCCAATAATCGAACCGCCCTTAAACGCCAGCATTAGCGCCAGCCCAGCGCTCAAAACTCGAATCACCTCTCGGCTAAAAATCCGCCGCGCCCCCTCACCCACCAATCGCTTCGGCAAAGCATCGGTGGTGAGCTGAGTTTGTACCCGCAAAACTGCGCTTCCCGCTCCCAGCGCCGGCAACAGCAACGTTCCTACTAAAGCAATGCCCAGGGGTTGATCCACGCCACCGCCGAGCCAGCCTAGAACGTAGGGAATAATTTCCCGCGCCGCGATCGCCTCAGGCAAGATCCCCGACTGTTGCGCCGCCACCACCGCCGCCGACGGCACAAACGCCAACATCAACACCACCGCCGCCGCAATAATGCAGCCCCAGGACACCGCCCTTGGCGATCGCCCCTGCACCACAAACTGCTGCGCCTTCATATCAATGGGCACCGTAATCGTCGCCGTCAGAAAAATTCCCAGCGCCTCCCCCCAAGACGCCGAATTCCCCAGCTCCCGAGAAAACGTAACCGGTGCATTGACGTAATAGGTAACTCCATCAAGCTGCACCAAAGCCGTGACCAAAGCCACCAAACTCACCAACAACAGCCCCCGCACAACCCAGCTCAAGCGATGGAGAGGCAGCAGCGACAACACGCCCAACACTACCGTCAGCGCCGCCGTCGCCCAAAATTTCGGTAAACCTAACGTCGAAACAATTGCCGCCCCCGCCGCTACCTGCGCCGCCATCACTCCAGCAAAAGACAGCCAGGACATTGCCGACGAAAGCTGTTTCAAAAATCGCCCGTAGCGATCGCCTAACAAATTCCACAACTGAGCCACATCGTGCCAATACAGCCGCGCCACGGGCCATAGCAGAAGCGTCCCCGCCACCAGCGCCACCGGATACACACTGCCCGCCATTCCCCAGGTCGCACTACTTTCCGCCGTCCCCAGCAAAAAGCCCATGCCATAGTGTCCCGACACCAAAAGTGCCGCCACCGCAAATCCACCCAGCCGCCGGTTATTCCCCTGCTCCTGAGCCATCTCCCGCGGATCCGCCACAACATTTCCAGCAGAGTCCGCCGCAACATCCGTCGCGGTCACATTGGGTGCGCTATTAGCTTCAGAGTCCCTAGCCTTAGACAACATGGCTCATTCAACGTTCCAAGCTTGAAACGAGTAACGCTTCAAGGGCTGCTCACTAGCGACATTGCGTGCCGACGAAACAGCTTATTGAGTAATGTTGCAATTCTAGTTGAATCTTCACCTTCTTGGCGTTTGCTCTTTGACAAAATTCTTTGGCCAAACTCTGCGGCAAAGTGCCGGCTAGAATTTGGCGGCAAAATCCTGACAGATTTTCATCGGAGCCAGAAGAGTCCGACTAATCAGCGCCTAGGATGCTGAGCAGCAGGGCCTTCTGTCCGTGAAGCCGATTTTCCGCCTGGTCCCAAATTCGCGATCGCTCACCTTCCATCGCCTCATCGGTAATTTCCTTGCCGCGGTAAGCCGGCAAACAATGCAGCACGATCGCCTCAGAATCCGCCTTCGTCAACAGCGCATCGTTGAGCTGGTAAGGCTGGAAAATCGGCTCTCGCTCATCGGCCAAATCTTCCTGTCCCATGCTGGCCCAAACGTCAGTGTACAAAGCATGGGCACCAGTAACCGCTGCCACCGGATCATGGGTCACCGTCACCTCAGTGCGATCGCCTGCCAGCGCCTTGGCTTTTTCTAACACCGTCCCATCCGGCTCGAACCCCTCCGGGACCGCAATTCGTACATTGATTCCCGCCAGTGCGCATCCCAGCATCAGCGAGTGAGCAACGTTATTTCCATCGCCCAAGTAGGTCAGCGTGAGGTCAGAGCGATCGCCAAAATTCTCCCGCACCGTTAGCACATCGGCGATCGCCTGGCAGGGATGATACAAATCGCTCAGCGCATTAATCACAGGAATGCCCGACATATCGCGAAACTGCTCCAAATCCGCCTGATCAAACGTCCGAATCGCCATCACATCCACATAGCGCCCCAACACTCGCGCCGTATCCTTCAGGGGCTCTCCGCGACTAACCTGCGTCACATTGGGATTCAAATCAATCACCTGCCCCCCAAGCTGATACATCGCCACCGTAAAACTCACCCGAGTCCGCGTCGATGCCTTCTGGAAAAGCAGACCCAAAACCTTATCGCATCGAGGTTTCAAGGTGCCGGACTTAAGCTGACTCGCCAAATCCAACAGCGCCGAAAATTCTTCAGCGGAAATATCCAGCAGGCTCAGCAAGCTCCGCCCACTCAACGCCGACAAAAGAGCATCCATTAACAACCCCCAAAAGCCTACTAGTCCAATTTCCTACGGTTCTCTGCAGGAAAGGAAAAAAACATACTACACAAATTCAGGGCTAGAGGATCGGTCTATCGTCCCTAATCCTTTAGCCCTGACAGGGGTTGATATTCCCAGCGAAACGCATTGTCTTTACATGGTTCTTCGCTTCTGGCGATTTTCCAGAGACGCCTTAAGGTGCTAAGCCCCGTGATGATCCCAGCTCTGGGTAACATCACGGGGCGCACTGGTGCTTTTTTTCTAGGAATTTCCTAGGATTTTTACTGCCTCTCTATTCTCTGCACAGAATTCCCTGAACAGACAATCCTACTCAGCAAAGTCCGGCTCAATTTGCGGCTGAACTTGCTGGTAGTTGGAAGGGTCGTACAAGTAGCGAATGATCTCCTGCTCAAGGCGGTTGATCAAGTGAACTTCCAGAACGTCCGTATAGCGGAGAGAGGCAAGATAACCATCCAGGTAGAGACGAATGTCGTCAAAACGGTAGCCGCGATGCCACAGCTCGGCGATCGCATCCGCAAGTTTTTGAAAGTGTCGAATAGATTTCGGATCTTGAAGCATGGTGTCTCGATAACAACCTCAGCTCAATAACAGGTATTGCAGTTACAGTCTCAGCCTCTTTATGAAGTCCCGCAGGTCTTACGTGGGTTTCTTACACAGCTCCCCACGGTCTCCTCCGGATAGCTACATTAATCGACATTTGAAACCCAGATGATGTTTTAGCCCCATCAAAGCTGAGCAAACTTCGACGGCAAAGTGTGAAAGGAATTAGTGATCCCGGTTTTAAATATCTACTCATGGTAGCGGCAATATTACCGAGTGGAACCTAAGGAAATGTTTCCCCAACCCGATGCTCCTGAAAGCTGGCACTCGCAAAACCCTTTGCAAACATCATTCCCAGAGGCATCGGTCTAGGCTTTTCATCCCCAAACTTCGATGTATCACTTTACCTAAAACAATATTTGTTCACTATTTCCGTCCTAGAAACATTGTTTTTGGCGGTTTCGTTACGGTTCGACGGCGTCACGGTATCGTGAGCGCTCTTTGAAGAAGAGAAGAACCGAAGGGGTGAGGCGATCGCCCCCACAGCAGCGTCAAGAATTTAACGTCGCCATTTCCCAACAAAATCACCGATTAGGCGTCCACATAAGGGCTTGAGATAAAAAATCAACCTACCCCCAGGTAATCAATAAAACATCCAGGATTTGAACACGCTACTGTGTAGTAAGGGGTATGACCA
>JBCCTE010000192.1:0-6168 GCA_039198915.1 Cyanobacteria bacterium P01_D01_bin.73
GGCCGATCTGATCGACCCAATTTCGGTGCTGTCGGGCAAACCGCCTGAGTATCGCGACAGCGAACACTATTTCTTCAAGCTGGGTGAATTCGAGACATTCCTTCGCGAGTGGCTTCAGGACAGCCAGCGAGGGATTTAGGGTGAGGGCTTCAGAGATTTAGCGTAAGTCCTAATATTTAAAACTTACGCCCTAAGACTTACGTCGCCAAAACCACCTGAAGAATAATTTCTCGCCTTCAATCCACAGCAATACCAACGCGCTGACGCCCAAACATACCAGCACCTCTAAGCCATCGAGGGGCACCGTGCCAAAGAAGGCGCTGATGGGGGGGACGTACACCAAAATAAATTGCAGCACGATGGTCACCAGCACCGACCAGAGGATGTAGGGATTGGAAAATAAATCCATTTCGATAATCAGCTTACGGTCGGAACGAACGGCGATCGCATGCCCCATCTGCGACACACACAGGGTGGTGAACACCATCGTCTTCCAGCTTTCGGGGTAAGCATGCCCCGGCGCATTGGCGTGGTCATAAGCCCAAAGCATCAGCAGCACTGTGGTTATGGCAAACACAATGCCGATACGCACCATATAAAATCCCAGCCCCCGCGCAAAAATGCTTTCCTCCGGCGGGTGGGGTGGGCGCTCCATCATATCCGGCGTCGAAGGCTCCACCGCCAACGCCAACGCCGGCAGACCGTCCGTCACCAAATTCATCCATAGAATTTGCAGCGGACTCAGGGGCACTAAATCTGCATTGCCCGACAGCATCGCCGCCGGTAGCACCATAGGAGCCGCCGCGATCGTCAACACTTCACCAATGTTCGACCCCAGAATGTATTTCACAAACCGGCGAATATTGTCATACACCACCCTCCCCTCTTCCGTCGCCGCCACAATGGACGTGAAGTTATCGTCCAGCAGCACCATATCGCTCGCTTCTTTGCTCACGTCGGTGCCGGTAATTCCCATGGCGATACCAATATTCGCCTGCTTCAACGCCGGAGCATCGTTCACACCGTCGCCGGTCATCGCCACAATCCGACCCTGTCGCTGAAGGGCTTTTACGATACGTAGCTTATGCTCCGGCGACACCCGCGCATATACCGATGCCGCCGCCGACTCTGTTTCCAGCTCTGCATCGGTCATTGGCTCCAGTTCCTTGCCCGTTAAAACCCGATCGCCCGCATCACAAATTCCCAACTGCTGGGCGATCGCCCGCGCCGTCAGCCGATGGTCTCCAGTAATCATCACCGGTCGAATTCCCGCCCGCCGACACCGCTTCACCGCTTCCGCCGCCTCCGGTCGCGCCGCATCAATCATCCCCACCAATCCCAGCCAAATTAGCTGGCTCTCTGGATTATCGTCGCCGCTTTCATGGGGCAGTTGATCCCAACAGCGATAGGCAAAGCCCAGCACCCGCAGCCCTTCCCCAGCCAAGCGATCATTGTTGTCCATAATTCGCGATCGCAACGCCTCCGAGAGGGGCACCACCCGACCGCCCTGCTGCACAAAATCACAGCCTTGCAACACCAGCTCCGGCGATCCTTTTGTCCACATCAAAAAGCTGGGCACTGTTTTTGCCGTTTGCAGGGGCAGCAGGGGAAATAAGCGATCGTCGGGAGCCGCTCCGCCGGTTTTGACAAAGACGCTCATGCGCTTGCGGTCCGACGAAAATGGAATCTCTGCCACCCGAGGAAACTGTCGACTCCACACTTCCTGGACAATATTCGCCTTGCCCGCCAGCGCCAGCAACCCGCCCTCCGTGGGATCTCCCAAAATCCCCCACACTAAATTGCTCTTAGTTTGACCGCCCTGCTTTCGCCTACTTCGCTTATTTTTTTTCTTATCGTCTACCCCTTTTTTCTTGCCGTAATCCACGGGCATCTGTCGCAGCACCGCATCGTTACACAGTACCGCCGCCACCAATAGCAACTGCAAATCGGGATGCTGCTGAGCCAACGTTGCCGGAGCTAGCGCTGCCTCTGGGTTGGGGGGGAGCGATCGCCCCTGAGCTAAATCCTGATCCGTTACGCGATAAAACAATCCAAACGGGTCATAGCCTTCGCCAGTGATCTGCCATGATCGCCCCGCCAACTCAAGGGTTTGCACCACCATCTTGTTTTGGGTTAGCGTTCCGGTTTTGTCAGAGCAAATCGTCGTCACTGAGCCCAAGGTTTCCACCGCCGGAAGCTTACGAATCAAGGCCTGGCGCTTCACCATCCGCTGGGTGCCCAACGCCAGGGTCACCGTAATCACGGCCGGGAGCCCTTCCGGAACCACCGCCACCGCCATACTTAACGACACTTCCAACAGTTGGCGAAACGCTCCAAACCCCAGCCCAATGGTGCCCACTACCATCACCAGTACCACCAGCGCCATGGAGCCGAATACCAGCGCATTGCCCAACTGGTTCATCCGCTGCTGAAGCGGGGTCTCCTCCGACTCCACCCCCTGAATCATAGCCGCGATTTTTCCCAACTCCGTCTCCATACCGGTGTTGGTAACCAAAATCTTGGCGCGTCCGTAGGTAGCTTCGGTGCCCTGAAATACTGAGTTGATGCGATCGCCCAGTGCCGCATCTGCCTCTAACGTTCCCGCCGCATTTTTATCCACCCCCTGGGCTTCACCGGTCAGCGCTGCCTCCTGCACCTGAAAACTCACCGACTCCAAAATGCGCCCATCCGCCGCCACCTGGGAGCCTGCCTCCACTACCATCACGTCCCCAGGCACCAAATCCCGAGCGTCCACCTCGCCAAACTCCCCATCCCGCAACACCCGCACCCGCGGTGACGACAATTGCTTCAGCGCAGCCAACGCCTTCTCTGCCCGGCTTTCCTGCACATATCCCAGCACCGCATTTAAAAACACGATGGTGAAAATGGCGATCGCATCCTTCGGAAACGGAAAACTTCCCTCCGACATCCCCTCGTAAATATCGAGCCCCGCCGACACAACCGCCACCCCAATTAGCAGCAGCAACATAATGTCTTGGAACTGCTCCCCCAAAATCTGCCAGGCACTGCGCCCCCCCTGATCCTGGATTTCGTTGGGACCAAAGCGCTCTGTTCGCGATCGCGCCTCCACCAGCGTCAGCCCCACCTCCGAGTCTGAATCCAATCGCGCTAGAGCCGCCTCCGCAGAAAGGGTATGCCACTGGGGCGAGCCCTTTGACCCAACGGTCACGGAAGAAGCGGTGTCGGCAGCCATAGCGTTATTGCTTAAAAGGTCAGTAAACGGACTCGGTGGAAACTATCGATAGTGCGAGAAAGCAGTGGATAAGTAGATTTGGGGGACAATGCTGCCTTGGTCAAGACGCCAATATCCCACAGTGAGCGCCTCTACAGATAGCTGACAATCAGCCTAAAAATAATTGGAAACAGAACGAAGCCCCCAACAAACCTGCATGGGGGCTTCGCGCCCAAAGGCTATTACTCAAGGGTACTCAAGGAAATAATCCAGCGACCAGTAGAGTTAAGAGTTGCACATCTAAAAAGTCAAGCCAGGAACGCCAAGCTAGAAACCTAAAGTTTAAGTAGCGTCAGGTGACTGGGGACCTGGCGGTCCGTCATACCCTTGAGGCGGTTCGCTCTGACCACCAAATAGGGTATCCAAGGGTTCAATATCCCAGCGATCGCCCCAGTCACCCCAATCGGTCCAAGGCGACGATAGACCTGCTGGACCACCCCAAAACATCCGTCCCCCAGCCAAAGGCTTAGCCGGCTTTAGTCCCTGCAACACTTCCTGCCGCCAGCTTTCCAACGGCCGCATCCGCGATTCCCGCAGCTTATGCCACACGGATCGCGCCAGCACTAGCGTATGCTGACCCCGCTGGGCACCGATGGATTCGAAATACGCCTCCCGCTCCGGCTGGTAATCCGCCGAGGTGAGTATCAATGACTGGTCTGGGAGCGATCGCGCCATGTGGGCCATCTGCCGCAGCAGCTCCGGATACAGCCAGGTATAAGCCGGGTGCACCGTCAACTCTGCCTGATGAGGAATCTGTCCCTCCCGGCTAGACGTTAATCCGCAATAGCCGATCGCCGCCTTCCGTTGAGGCTCAAACACATAGCCGCGATTACTTTGCAGCCCCCGCATACGACGCTTGCCCCCCTGCACCGCTGCATCCATCACCGACGCCCGAAAATCCCCCACATGGCGGTCAAACACCTGCCGCACATGGGGAGGCATCGCCGCCGTGTCTAACTGATACAACAGCGGTGCATCGGCATTGGTCACCGGCATAAAATTCGGCAACCCCATCGGTTGTTCCGTCAGCTCCTTCAGCTGCTCCGCTGACAGCGTCCAATAGGTGTGCTGTGCCAGGGGCTGAAACCCGTTCTGACGATATATTGCCAGCGCGTTTTTACTATTAACATCCACTTCCAACATCCAGGTCCGCGCTTCCCAGATGGTCTCAAAGCAGTGGCGCAAAAGCTCTGAACCGATGCCTTGATTTCGCGCTGCTGCCGGAATTTCTGCCTGCTTAACCCGCCAAGTGCTGCGGGTGCAGTTAGTCGGCTCTACCCACAGTGCGCCCAGAACCTGGCGATCGCGAACCGCAACATAAATCTCTGAAGCGTGTTGCAAAGGATTCGGGAACCAGCGCATCATCCGCAGGCTGCCGTACCACTGCCGCGCCTCAGCCCAGTCAGAATCCTGCGCTCCCACCAGTCCCATTTCGCTAGACGCACTTTCCGCCGCCACCTGCTCCACAATCGCGTCTAAGTCTCGATAGTGGGCGAGACGAAGACTAACGTCGGCATTCTGGGGAAGAAAGGGAGTCATAGGACGCGAAAGAAAGGACTAAGACCAAGCTATCCAGGGCGATTGGTCAGAGCACCAGCAACTCATAAACGCCAGTTACACTAACCACTCTGTGACCTGCTGGGCAGAATAGCCTGGATCGCTGATTCCATTGAAGCTTGCAACGCTCTAACCCTTCCACTTTAACGTGTTATCCAACTCGCCTTCTATGTAGAGAGCGCTATTGGCAAAAAATAGCAGCAGCGGCGACTGAGAATAAGTAACCTACACAACTAAGCGGCTTTGGCAGCACCGTGTAAACTAATGACACAATTTGGCGAGCCTTCGCCTGTGCAAAAGCTGTTTGGGCTTTAGGTTAGCGTGCGCTGCTCGAAATATTTTTTCCTGCCTTTGCACTTGACTGCCACGGATTTGCTCGGTCATTGTCTGGTCAGTGCTATTTAGCTAGTACTGCTTAGTTAATCAAATTTGATTTGTCTAGCTCAAGATTCTCCACTCAAGTTGTGGCGTTAGTTGAACCTTAAAGACTTTGCCTGGTGTTGCAAAGCCCCAGGAAAATCCCTACACTTTCCAAGTTAATCCTCCCGGAGCTTCTCCTCCAATTCTCACCGTCAAATCAATTCCAATTGAGTTATCGCGCGTGTCTCTAGAAAGTCCAATGAAGCAACTGGTTATCGCTGAAAAAGCCTCCCTAGGCGGCCACATTGTGGCTATGACCTTTGGTCTATGCGGTTTATTACTGGTGCTGCCGAATCCAGAATTTATCGCCAGCTTGCCGCCCTTTGGCATGAAGGCCTTTGAACTCAGTATGGGGCAGGGGGGCGTTGGCTATATCGTTCTTGGGGCGATCGCCGTAGCGCTGTTCCTGTATCGAACCCTGGGACTACGCAGTTGTTTAACCTTTATGGTGCCGTCCATTGCGCTGTCCTTATCCAGCGAGCTGCTGGGCACTAGCACGGGCTTTCCCTTTGGGGCGTACCACTACCTAACGGGTTTGGGCTACAAGGTGGCGGGATTGGTGCCGTTTACGATTCCCCTGTCGTGGTTTTATATGGGCGCGGTTTGCTACGTTTTGGCGCGCAATGGATTGGAGCGTTTGGGGCTGCGGGGTTGGCTGCGAGGTGTTGTGGCGATCGCCCTAGGTGCAGTTTTTCTAACGAGCTGGGATTTGGTTTTGGATCCGGCAATGAGCCAGACCTCTTTTCCTTTCTGGGAATTTGAAGAGCTGGGAGAATTTTTTGGGATGCCCTACCGCAACTTGAGCGGCTGGTGGGGAACGGGGGTTGTGTTTATGACTGTGGCGGCGCTGTTTTGGCCGTCGGAGCCCCTGAATTTGAAGCGATCGCAGCTAACGCTACCGATGCTGACCTACATCGTTAACTGTGCCTTTGGCGCAA
>JBCCTE010000193.1:0-6152 GCA_039198915.1 Cyanobacteria bacterium P01_D01_bin.73
AAAATATTCTTGACAGTCACATAGTACTGAGACTTCCTAGTATTGCATTTTATCGACTTCCATTTTTCTTCGAACTTAGGCTTATAGTCAGGTAAGTTCTCTCTTATTCTTCCTTGGAGCGTTTCGTCATAGGTAATCCGACTTTGCTCTCTCTTTGCTACGTTCATTTGATAATTAAAAGCCAGGACATCCCATGATAGGTAGGCTCGATAGACTGGCTCGATAGTAGGCATTTCGCCCGTTCTAATCATGTCATCCTGAATCTTCCGACCTCGGGATCTGAACTTGTGTGTAAAGTTGAATCCGTCAATTGCAACGTATACGCGCTGAGGTTCTATACCCAAAGATTTAATGAACCTAGAAAATACGATATACTCCTCAACTCTCCCTCCACGAACAGAGTAGTTGAAGCAGCGATCGCCCTTTTTCTCCAAGTACTCTTCCCGTAAGGCAATTGTTCTAGAGCTACCTAGTAAAATGCAGTTATAGTCAGCCTTTTTATAGGTGTTAAGCAGGCGATTTGTTTTAGCAATACGCTCATCAAAAGGGAAATTTTGCTTTACGATTTGATTGCCTTGAAAGTGCCAAAGCGAGTCCACCATTGAATTGAAAACTCCAACGGGAACTAACCCTGCGGCCATCGTTGTAATGAAGGTGATGAGGTAGGCGAGTTTCATAACTGTGTGGGCGCGTTTGACAGGATGGAGTTAAGGAGAAACGGACTAGACTTTGAGTTTCCAGTTCATTTATAAAGCCTACTTGTGAAGCCCAAGATATGGACAATTGGAAACTTAAAACTGGAAGTAGAGAAACTCCTCTAGACGCGTCATATTGAGGATTGACGCAACGCTCATCGCCCCAGCCATGATGGCCCAAACTGGGTGCGGAGACCAGGTAATCCTTCGCAGCAGGGGGTTGAGGGGGGCTGTAATCGCACGCTCCGGGCGGGGGGCAGTTAGGGTGACTCGGTACTGGCCTAGCCACTGCTGAACGTTGGGCGCCAGAAGAGCGATCACCACCATTAAGCCGACCGTAACCCATCCCATATTGGCGTCAACACCAAATACTATCGGCCACTTTTTAGGTAGATCAAAGCCATTGATCCCCAGGGCAGAGCTGGCGATCGCCCATCCACCTTTGAGGGTTTCTGCACGGAAGAAGATCCAAGTCCATTGCACCGCGAGAAAGGTAAGCAGCCAGCCCATTAAATCCTGAACAAATTTTAGCGGAGACCTCTTTCGAGGTGAATTTTTGAGTAAGGATTGATTGGCTGATGGCCATAACTTTGACTCTAAATATCGCCAAATATAATTAACAATTAGCATGCCACCGTGGATGCTTCCCCATACAATAAAGGTCCAGCCAGCGCCGTGCCATAGTCCTCCCAAAAGCATTGTTACCAATACATTGAAATAGCGGCGAGGTTCACCCTGACGATTGCCGCCTAGGGGAATTTAGAGATAGTCCCTTAAAAAGTTGGATAGCGTGATGTGCCAGCGTTGCCAGAATTGAGTGATGCTGATGGCTTTATAGGGAGAGTCAAAGTTCAGAGGGAGACGAATTCCGAAGGCATAGGCAGCACCGGTAGCCATGTCAGAGTAGGCTGAAAAATCGAAGTAGAGCTGCATTCCGTAGGCCAATATCCCCAGCCAAGCCACCGTAAACCCTAGGACTTTTCCGTTTTCTGCCGCCGCAAAAATAGGATTGGCATAAACGGAAACAGAATCGGCAAGCATCACCTTTTTAAAGAGTCCGATCGCAAAAATTGTTATCGCTGTTTCCAAATTGGCGATTGAAAATTTAAAGGTGTTGCGATCGTGAAATTGGGTGGCGATATCCCGATGGTGAACAATTGGTCCAGCAATTAATTGAGGGAAGAAGCTAACAAATAGAGCGTACTGGACAAAGCTGTAGTTTTTCGTTTCTTGTCGATGGGTATCGATTAGGTAGGCAATTTGCTGAAAGGTAAAAAACGAAATTCCCAAGGGCAGTTCTAACTCAGGAGCAGTGAAAGTATTGCCTGAGATACTGCCAAGAATATCTAGGAAAAAGCCAGCGTATTTGAAGTAGCCAATACTGGCGAGGTTGATAATAATGCCTCCAATTAGTAAGCCTCGCCTCACCATTTTGCTGAGCTGACCATTATTGAGCTGTTGCCCCAGACCGTAATTGAAGAGAATCGACCCCACAATCAAGGGTAAATTCCAGGGATTCCACCAGCCGTAGAAGAAGAGCGATGCTGCAACCATCCACACCATGACTCGAGTTCGGGTGGGGGGGATAGATGAGTCTGCGCCGTTGGCAATGGGCGTGATCGGGCGCGATCGCCAGCGAGTCAGGATCGTAAATCCCAGCAGAGTGATGGGGATAAACGCGAAGATAAATTCGAAGGAGTTAAACAGCATTGAATGGGGTGACAAGAATGGAGCGACGGTTGATTGACCACCTATGCTCCAAGTTCTAACTGTTTCTGACCTCGGCTTTGGGTTTGAGACTGATTCCCGAGACGGCTGCACTGCGAGATAATGCCCACAGTGTTTGGGAGTGACCCATCGTGGGGGAGTTGTGATGGCTGCAGAGTCAATGTTGGGAGTTGCGATCGCCGGTACTGGATTTGGACAAAAGGTACACCTGCCAGGGTTTCAAATCCATCACCGCACCACGCCCATTGCTATTTGGAATCGTGATCTAGCCAAGGCGCAGGCGATCGCTACAGAGCAGGAAGTTCCCCATGCCTTCGATGACTTTGCCGCGATGATTACCCATCCTGAAGTTGATGCGGTCAGTATTTCGACGCCGCCGTTTTTGCATTTTGAGATGGCTAAGATGGCTCTAATGGCGGGCAAGCACGTGCTGTTGGAAAAGCCGGTGACGCTGTCAGTGGAGGAAGCTCGCGAGTTAAAAAGGCTGGCGGAGAACAACGAAGCGATTGTGGCGATCGACTTTGAGTTTCGCTATGTGCCTGCGTGGCAACTGTTCTCGGAGCTTTTGGCAGAAGATCTTGTGGGCAAGCGGCGGCTGATTAAAATCGATTGGATGGCGTCCAGCCGTGCTAACCCGGACCGCGCTTGGAATTGGTATGCGTTGCGATCGCAGGGGGGCGGGGCTCTCGGGGCGATCGGCTCCCATGCTTTTGACTACATCAGTTGGCTATTTGGTCCCGTTGCCCAGTTGGCGGCAAATTTGACCACCTCTGTGGGTGATCGCCCGGACCCAGTTTCTGGGGAGCGGAAGCCGGTGGACTCCGATGATATCTGCAATATTTTGCTGAGTCTGACCGATGGCACACCGATTCAAATGTGCCTAAGTTCGACAACCTATCAAGGGCGCGGGCATTTTGTGGAGGTTTACGGGGAAAAAGGAACCTTAATTTTAGGCAGCGATAATCAGAAGGATTACGTCCACGGTTTTACGCTGAAATTTGCTCCCGCTGGCGGCGAGTTTGAAACGTTAGACATTCCCGAGCGTCTTGACTTTCCCACGTCCTACGCGGATGGAAGGCTCGCTCCCTTTGTGCGAGTGGTGGATGCTTGGGTGCAAGGCATTGAGGCTGGGCGGGCGATCGCGCCATCCCTAGAAGAAGGCGTTTATTCGCAGCTACTGATGGACCTAACCCACCAGGCTAACGACGCCCAGACTTGGGTCTCCGTGTCTTAAAGATTTGGCTGAATTGATAATTAAATTCCTTAGAAAGCAATGCTAACTGACGCCCAAAAGCAGACTGTTTTAGATGCGGTAAACCGCGCCAGTTCCCAATGGAAAGATGCATTTAATAGTGGTGATGCTGCCGGATGCGCCAATCAGTATGAAGCCACGGCGGTGATGCATGCTCGTCCCTTTGGCACCTTTACGGGTACAGAGGCAATCCAGGCTTTCTGGCAAAAGTTAATCGACGATGGCTTTGCGGATGTGCAATATGTCGACCCTGAAATTGAAGTTTTAGATGAGACGCAAGCTGTTTTGAAGTCCGGCTGGACGATGAATAATGCTCGCGGGGTGATTTATAAGGAACTGTGGGTTTTGCAGGACGATGGGCAAGCCAAATTGCGGGAAGACGATTTCGAGGCTCAGGGGTAAGCTATCAACGCTAATTGAGTATTCAAAACTCGCAAGCTTATGACAGCTCCAGTTTTTCTAGAACCGGCACAGATTCAGCAATTGCCCTTGCCAAAGTTGGTGGCGCAGTTGCTGGTGGTGCGGGCGTCGGGGATGGTTTTTGATCAGCAAATTCGCTATCCCGTTTGGGAGCCGATCGCCGAAACCCTACGCCATTGGGTGCAAGATTTGGGCGTGGGTGGGGTGATTTTATTGGGGGGCAGTGCGCTGGAGCTGGCGCAGCGTACCAAGCAGTTGCAAGCGTGGGCGGATATTCCGTTGCTTTTGGCGGCGGATGTGGAGGAGGGCGTTGGGCAGCGCTTTGCGGGGGCGACTTGGTTTCCGCCGCCCTTTGGATTGGGAATGGTGTACGACTATGGATCGGAGATGGCGGAGCAGGCGCGAGATTTGTCGCGGCGGATGGGGGCAGCGATCGCCAAAGAGTCAGTAGCAGTGGGGCTCAACTGGGTTTTAGCGCCGGTGGTGGACGTCAATAACAATCCCGATAATCCGGTAATTAATGTGCGAGCGTTTGGGGAAGTTCCGGCGACGGTGGCGGATTTGACGACGGCATTTTTGCAGGGGATGGAGCCTTATCCAGTGCTGGGCTCAGCGAAGCATTTCCCGGGACACGGCGATACGGCGACGGACTCCCATTTGGAGCTGCCGGTGATTCCCCACGATGATGATCGCCTCAGCCAAATTGAGCTGGTGCCCTTCCAACGGGCGATCGCTGCCGGAGTAGACACGGTGATGACAGCGCATCTGCAAATTCCGGCTTGGGATGAGGAGTGGCCGATTACGTTATCCCGAAAAGTTTTGACGGGGCAGTTGCGAGAGCGGCTGGGATTTGACGGCATTATTGTCACCGATGCTCTGGTGATGGGGGCGATCGCCAATCGCTACGGGGCGAACGAGGCGCCGGTGCTAGCACTAGAAGCGGGGGCGGATATTTTGCTGATGCCGGCGGATCCACCGGGGGCGATCGCTGCTATTTGCGAGGCAGTGGAACAGGGGCGAATTTCGCGGAAACGTATCGAAGAATCGGTGCAGCGAATCTGGAAAGCTAAAGCAAAAGTGCAATGTGATGCTGCGCCAAATCCTATTGAACAGCTTGCGACACCAGAGCATATCGACCTCGACCAGCAGATTATTAAGGATTCTTTGGTGCGAGGTAATGGTTACCTAACGTTGCCGATCGCCCAAGCTGCTTCTCAGAAAACCCTGGCGAAGGAGTCGATGGAAAATTTGGGCACTTTGGCGGAAGTGGCGAATCAGGAAGGTATGGATCAGCCGCCGGGGATCAATTGGATTGCGGTGGATGATGGGATCAGCGCTGACTTTTTGGGGCAACATACTCCAGCGATCGCCCAGCCGCGCCAGTGGGGATTTACGGAGCTGCGCATTATCGATAGCTACAGTCCGGTCAGCGAGGAAACGTTGGCAACTTGGCTTGGCGATCGCCCCCTCGGTCCCGTGCTGCTGCAACTATTTGTGCGCGGCAATCCCTTTCGCGGCAGTGCTGGACTCACCCAAACAGCCCTAACCACCTTCACCGCGTTGCAAAAAACGGGTCAACTGTGCGGCGTCATCCTCTACGGCAGCCCTTATTTGCTGGAGACCCTGCGTCCAGACCTTATCCAACCCGATGGCACCACCAAAATCCCCTACCGCTTCAACCCCAGCCAAACCCCCGCCGCCCAGGCAATCGCCCTTGAATCCCTGGTGGAAAGCTAAACATGGCCACTGCCGATCAACTTCATTTGCAAGCGATCGCCTACGCCCAACAGGGCAATTTCGCAGCGGCGATCGCCCAGTGGCAACAGGCGCTTCAGCAAGATTCAAAGCATCTATTAAGTTGGCAAAATTTGGCGATCGCCCAATACAAAATTCGCGATCTTTCCAATGCAGCGGAGTCGAACCGGCGGGCACTGCAGCTAACGACGGATCCTGAGTTGCAGGCAAATTTGCAGTTAAACCTGGGGGCAGCGCTGGCGAAATTGAAAGATTTTGATGGGGTACTGGTCGACAACCAAATTTTGCCATTATTAAGACAA